>JAGWIM010000018.1 GCA_028873525.1 Pseudomonadota bacterium | reverse complement strand
CCCGCGCGAGTGGTCGGCGTTCAGCACGTCGATGAAATGCTTGCAGCGTTCGATAAAACTATCCGGCTTACCCGCGCCGCCGCCATATTCCTCCCAGTAGGCGGTGTGTAAATCTTCCACCAGGTACACCGAATTTTTCAGCAGTTTTGGGTAGAGGTAATCGAAGGTGACATTGACATCTTTCATGACATGGCTGCCGTCGTCGATGACGATGTCGGGAATACCGATTTCATCCAGAAGCCCGTCCAGAAATGCGCCATCGCTCTGGCTGCCGATGCGGATTTGAATCTGCTCTTCCTCGGCCTTGACGCATTGCGGATTGATGTCGATGCCGACGATCTTGGCGTACGGCCCGAGGAAGCGTTTCCATAGCTTGAGGCTGCCGCCATGGTTGACGCCGATTTCAAGCAGCGTCACATCGAGATTGCGGAAGCGCTGTAGGTGCCGCTCGTAAATGGGGAAGTAATGCGCCCATTTATTGATGCGGAGGTCATCCTGGTTGGTGAGGAAATCGTCCCAGAGGCTCACGCGCGCTTACGCCGCTTCGAATTCATCTACGTCGGCGCGTTCGGGAATCATCCCCAGCGCGTGCAGATAGGTATCGAGAACGGTTTCCTGCTCCTCGCGTTCGGAAGCGTCCATCTTGCGCATCCTGATAATGGTGCGGATGGCGCGGATGTCAAAGCCGTTGCCCTTGGCCTCGGCGAATACGTCACGGATATCGGCGGAAATGCCGGCTTTTTCTTCCTCCAGCTTCTCAACGCGCCCGATGATGGATTTCAGTTGATCGGCGGCGACGCCGCCGGGTTTTGGTTTGGACATGAAGTGCTCCTGACAATGGAAGTGATGGGGAGGGTATTCAGCAGAAGAGCAGTGACATTGTCAAGCCTTCTGCTTCTTCAGCGTCTCGGCGATTAAAAACGCCAGCTCCAACGCCTGCGAGGAGTTGAGGCGGGGGTCGCAGTGGGTGTGGTAGCGGGCGCTGAGATTGGTTTCGGAAATGGCCTGCGCGCCGCCTAAGCATTCGGTCACGTCCTGCCCGGTCATCTCGAAATGCACGCCGCCGGCGAAGGTGCCTTCGGCTTTGTGGATGGCGAAGAACTGGCGCACCTCGGAGAGGATGTCGGTGAATTTGCGCGTCTTGTAACCATTCGGCGATTTTATGGTGTTGCCGTGCATCGGGTCGCACGCCCAGATGACGGTTTTTCCCGCCGATTGTACGGCGCGGATCAGCGGCGGCAATAATCCGCCGACTTTCGTGCTGCCCATGCGCGAGATAAGCGTGAGCCTGCCCGCTTCATTGTCGGGATTCAAAATATCGATGAGTCTCAGCAGCCCGTCGGCGGTCATGCTCGGCCCGACTTTCATGCCGATGGGGTTGGCGATGCCGCGCAAATACTCGATGTGCGCTTCGCCGGGAGCGCGCGTGCGGTCGCCAACCCAGAGCATATGCGCGCTGCCGGCGTAATATTTGCCGTCGGTGCGATCAAGGCGGGTAAGCGCCGATTCGTAGCCCAGCAGCAACGCCTCGTGCGAGGTGAAAAAGCTGGCTTCGGAGAAGTGCTCGACCTCGTCGATGGGCAAGCCGCAGGCCTTGATGAAGCCGACGGCCTCGTTGATGCGTTCGATCAGTTCTTCAAAGCGCTTGCCTTGCGCCGATCTGGCGGCGAATTCCATGTTCCAGCGGTTGATGCGGCTTAAAGACGCATACCCGCCGCGCGCCAGCGTGCGCAGGTAGTTGATGGTCGCCGCGCCCTGATAGTAAGCGCGCAACAGGCGTTCCGGGTCGGGTGCGCGGCCTTCCTCCTCGAATTCCATGGCGTTGACCATGTCGCCGCGGTAGGCGGGCAATTCCTTGCCGTCTTTTTGTTCCGTATTGTCCGAGCGCGGCTTGGCAAACTGCCCCGCGATGCGCCCAACCTTGACCACCGGGCAGGACGCGCCGTACATCAGCGCCATCGTCATCTGCAGCAGCACGCGGAAGAAGCGGCGGAGATTGTCGTCGGAGAATTCGGCGAAACTCTCGGCGCAATCGCCGCCTTGCAGCAGGAAGGCGTTGCCGTGCGCGGCGTCGGCCAGTTCGCGCTTCAGGGCACGCGCCTCATCGGGCGAAGCCAGCGCGGGCAGGGTGGACAACGCCTTTTCCACCGCCTTTAATTTCTTCGGGTCTTTATAATCCGGCTGCTGCTTGATGGGCAGCGTGCGCCAGCTTTCGGTATTCCAGCCGGGGGGCGAGGTTTTCTTGTTCATTGGCTTTTGCATAAAACCATGTTAGTAAATATCCTTCTTAATGTAAGGTTTATCTTAGCTTATGTCCAGTCCAACCGCCGGAAATACCGTTCTCGACTCCGAAAACACCATCGCCTTCATGGGCGCGGAGGGATCGAATTCCGACCTCGCCTGCCGCCAGGCCGCCCCGTATATGAGCACGCTGCCATGCCCGAGTTTCGAGGACGTGTTCGAGGCGGTACAAAGCGGCAAGGCGGCGCTCGGCATAATCCCGATTGAGAATTCGCAGGCCGGACGGGTGGCGGAAATCCACCAGTTGCTGCCCAAGACCAACCTGCACATCGTCGGCGAGTATTTCCAGCATATCGAGCATTGCCTGCTGGCGCCGAAGGGCGCGACGCTGGCCGGCGTCAAAGAGGTGTATTCGCATCCGCAGGGGCTGCTGCAATGCCGCAAGCATCTGCGCGAAATGAAATTTTCCACGCATGATTATTCCAGCACGGCGCAGGCCGCCGCCGATGTCGCCCGGTGGAATGATAAAACCAAGGCCGCCGTTGCTTCGCCGCTGGCCGGGGAGATTTACGGCCTGCAGGTGCTGAAAGAACATTTGCAGGATGCCGACGATAACATGACCGTTTTTATCATCATCGCGCGCGAGCCGGTCGACCCCGAGCCGAAGGTGGATACGCGCGTGCTGACGACGCTGCTGTTCACCGTGCGCAACATTCCGGCGGCGCTGTATAAATCGCTGGGCGGCTTCGCCACCAACGGCGTCAACATACTGAAACTGGAAAGTTACATCCCCGGCGGCGCCAGCCGCGACGCCGCGCAGTTTTTCCTGACCTGCGAGGGGCATCCGCGTCAGCCGGGCGTTAAAAATGCGCTGGAGGAACTGGGGTTCTTCTGCAAGAAAGTTACGGTGCTGGGCGTATATACGGCGGATACGGCGAGGTTTTCCTGATGCCGGATGGGCAGGAGCCTTACGTTGCCATGACTGACGCGAAGCGCATCGCATACATCCTGAATCTCTACCCGGCCCTGGATACGGCGTTTTACCGGCCAGGCGAGATGGAAACACTTCCCGAAGAACTGCGCGACCTGCCAACAAAATTTCAGCAGCAATTGGAAAAAAGAGAGACGGTTCTAACCATGAAAGCGCCGGACGATAAAATAGCTGCCCGCTCCTGGGAAATCCACCTGGCAGGAGGATTATTGAGTACACAGCTTCTGCCGCGTCTCAGCGATGATAAGAGACAGGTTACCGGATTGTTGAAAAGCGCAATACAAGCTGAGAGACATATCCGCACTGTGATTAGAGAAGAACCAATGCCTGACATAAAATATTATGAATCCTTAGGCTTGCTGTTTGCCCAACTGCTTCTGGGGGGTGCAAAACCCGCTAAAAAAGGCGATAATACTGTAACCAAATATTAATAATCTATGTTTATGCTGATGAATTATTATTGATACTATTAAAAGAGGGGTGGTTATGGCTACACAGCAAAAGGTGGAATTTAAGTCTGTTGAAGCTGATGACCCTGATGAACCTTGGCACGGGTACGTGTTAGCTGGTGACAATAATCGTGAGAATCACGTTAAAAGAATCATCATTGAAGATAGTGGCGAGAATAATTTGCTCATTTTCCTTAACACTCAAGCAGATAATAAGGATCGGATAGTAGCAAGAGCTGTAGGGCTTCTCGAAGGAAAGAATATCGCAAACCAAGTATCAGAAGGCACTCCCCCGACATATGCCGTAATTAAAATTACCATCCCTGAGGGGGAGGGTGCTTCAATCATAGGCGCAGTAGCGGACGCTCTTGCGAGCGATGTGGACAAAGAGCATGGCGATACGCACTTCGCTCTTATTCACACGGATACTGCCAGAGAAATTAAGAAATTAGAGGCTAAGCGCCTTCTTGGGGAGGAACCCGGCGGACCATCCTCAGGAAATAGTGGCCAATCTCGTTAACCTCCTATTTCCCAATCTCCGCATCAATCATTGTCTTCACCGGCGAATCCTTGGGCAGCGAGGCGTAAAATTTTTTCATTGCCTGCATCGCCTGCGCGGTCTGGCCGTTCTGAAGTTGCCAGACGATCAGGTAATACCGCGCCATTTCATTCTTCGGCTGCTGAAGCAGCGCCATCTCCAGGCTTTTCTTCGCCGATGCCGTGACCTTGCCGCCCGCCGCCTCAATCTGCGCCCGTGCATATGCGACGATGATATTCGGGTTGCCGCGCGCCAGCACCACCGCCTGCCGGAAGGCATTAGCGGCGGCGTCAAACTGTCCGGTTTCCATGAAATCCTCGCCGAGTTTTACCCATGCCGCCAGGTTTTTCGGGTCAGTTTTGACGCGCTGCGAATTACTGACGATGTCCTCTTTCAACCGCGCCATTTCCGCCTGCCGCGCCGCCAGCAAGGGGATAATCCCCGGCGCGCCGAACATTTCATACATCCCGAATCCGCCGATGAAAAAAACTCCGCCGACCGCCGCCGCAAAATATAACCGCTGTCTTTTCGGCGCGTCGCCGTGCCGCAGGGGGGCAAGCAAAAATGCCAGCGAGACCAGCAATAGTGCGGCAAAGACACAATAGAGGGTCATACATTATCCTGTGAATCGCGCAGCGATTGCACAGGCACTCTCTCCGCATGTCCTGCGTGCGCGCTGCGCGCGCCGCAGGATTTCCAGGCCAGCCCGCCGCCCGCCAACAATACCAGAATCGGCCCGAACCATAAGATCCATGTATCGGCTTTCAGTGGCGGCTGCATCAGGATGAAATCGCCGTAGCGCGATACGAGATAGGCCTTGATGGCGGCATCGCTGTCACCCGACGCGATGCGGTCGCGTATCAGCCGCCGCATGTCGGACGCCACGTCGGCGGGCGAATCGGCAATGGCCTGTCCCTCGCAGACGACGCAGCGTATCTGGTGGAACAAGGCGCGGGCGCGCGCTTCCTGCGCGCCATCCGCCAGCGGCGTTTCAACTACCAGCGCAAACGCCTGGCCGGCCAGCAACAGAAAGCCGACCGCCAGCCACCTATTTAATATCGCCATTGCTCAGTTTTTCCATCAGCGGCAGGATGACTTTGTCGGCAATCTCATCGGTAATCGGCATGTCATACTGGTAATACACCCGGCCGGTTTTATCGATGACAAACGTTTCCGGCACGCCGGTCAGCGCCAGGGGGATAGTGGTCTGCCCATATGCGTCGAGGCCGACCGACCGGTAAGGATTGCCGTTTTTCCGCAGGTATTCCGCCACCTTCTGCGGCTGGTCTTTCCACGCCAGCCCGTAAATGAGAATTTTGCCGGTTTGCGCCAGCCGCACCAGCGCCGGTTGCTCGGAAGCGCAGGGAACGCACCAGGAAGCGAACACATTGAGCAGCGCTACCCTGCCTTTCCACAATTGCGGCGAGAAATGCCCGCCACCCAGCCCCGGCAGGGTAAACGGTGCGATGCGCAGGCCGACCATGCGCTCATCGTCCTTCAGCGTATGGTGGTTGAACAGGCCGAACGCCATCGCCATCGCCAGCAGCAGCATGGCAAAAAGCGGCAGCGATCGCAGCCATTTAGAATTCATACTTTCTCCTCCGCCGCAGGATAATCGCCGCCAGGCCTCCCAGTGCCATTAGCACACATCCCGCCCAAATCAAGCCAATCATGGGGTTGACGTAAGCGCGCACGGCGGTGCGGCCGTTTGTTGAGGTTTCGCCGATGACGAGATAAAGGTCTCCTGTCAAGCCATGATGAACGGCGGCGATGCTGGTGGCCGTCCCGCGAATATTATACGTCCGGTATTCAGGAAAAAGCGTTGCAGTGCTATTGCCGGTAACATCGAAGATGGCACGCTTTCCCTGATAATTAGGCGCGTCGGTTGCGGAAGATTTCCGGTAAGTCACATGATAACCGGCGACATCAAGACTATCGCCCTCGCGCAGCCAACCTTCGCGCTGCTGCTGCCACAACCCCATGCCGGTAATGCCGGCCAGCAGCACCGCCGCGCCCAGGTGTGCCAGCCCCCCGGGAAAAGCGGCGCGCCCGCGCTTCAGCCACTCTACGCTCGCCGCCGCCAGCCAGGTAGCCATTCCCAGGCCAAGCGCCGCCAGCGCCACGTCCGTTTTTGCCATTGCCAGTGCCAATAGCGCCGCAGCAAGCCCGGCAAGACATGCAGGCAGGGCGCGCTTACACGCCAGCCGCAGCGATGCCTTTTCCCACGGCATATACGGCGCGAGTCCCGCCAGCAGCAGCGGTGGCAGCATCAGCGGCAGGAACGTCGCGTTGAAATAGGGCGGGCCGACGCTCAGGCGCTCGCCGGCCAGCCATTCGGCAAACATGGGATAAACTGTTCCCAGCAGCACGGTGGCGCAGGCGGTGAGCAGGAACAGGTTGTTGGCGACGATCATGCCCTCGCGCGAGATAGGCAGTATGGTTTTTCCCGCCGACTCGTCGCCGCCGCGAAACGAAAATAATAGCAGCGCGCTGCCGATAATCAGCGTGACGTAGCCAAGGATGAACAAGCCACGCGTCGGGTCGCTGGCAAAGCTATGCACCGAGGTCAGCACGCCGGAACGCACAAGGAACGTGCCGATCATGCTGAGGCCAAAAGTAACTATGGAAAGCAACGCAACCCACGAGGCAAGCTGGCCGCGTTTTTTCAGTACCATGTTGGCATGCAGCAGCGCCGTGCCGGACAGCCAGGGCAGCAGCGATACGTTCTCCACCGGATCCCAGAACCAGAAGCCGCCCCAGCCGAGCACGCGGTAAGCCCACCAGCTTCCAAGGCCGATGCCGAGCGTCAATGCGCTCCACGCCGCCAGTATCCACGGATGCGCAACTGCCGCCCAGCGGCGGTCGATATTTTTCTGCAGAAGCCCGGCCACCGCCAGCGAGAATACCGCCCCGAACCCGACATAGCCGAGATAGAGCAGCGGCGGGTGCATGGCGAGTCCCATATCCTGTAACAATGGATTCAGCGCTTCGCCGTCGGCGGGCGGCGGAAAGATGCGCAGGAATGGGTTGGAAGTGCAGAGGATAAACAGCAGAAATCCAGCGCCCATTGTTGCCTGGATCGCACTGGCAGTGAAGTATTCACGCAGCGCCAGCGCCGAGCCGAACATTGCCAGCACCCAGATCCACAGCAGCATCGATCCTTCATGATTGCCCCAGGCGCCGGCGATTTTATACAGCAGCGGCAGGGTGAGGTTGGAATCCTGGGCGACGTTCAGTACGCTGAAATCAGAATCCACCCGCAGCAGTATCAGTGTCGCGCCCGCCAGCGTGATGCAAAGCGCCTGTAGCCACGCCGCCGATTTCAGGCAGGGAACAACCAATGGCCGCAGGCGCGGCAAAGGTAATAAAAACATCGCCTGCAACGTTGCAGAAAACAACGCTACAATGAGAAAAAATACGCCCAGTTCAGCAGTCACGGGGTTGCCCGCCAGCGCCCCGAGCGCTTCAGCGCTTCAACTACGTCCCTGGGCATGTAGCGCTCGTCATGCTTGGCCAGGATGGTTGTCGCAACGAAATGCCCGGGATTGCTGAGACGGCCTTCGGCCACCACGCCCTGTCCCTCGCGGAACAACTGAGGCAACAGCCCCCGGTAGAATACGCTGACGCTGGACTTGCCGTCCGTGATCACGAACGTGAGTTGCCCCTGGTCGCCGCGCACAACGCTGCCCTTTTCCACCAGTCCGCCGATGCGAACCAACTGATTCGGTGGAATATGGCGATCGGCCAGTTCGGAGGGGCTGTAAAAAAATACCAGGTTATCGCGGAAGGCGCGCAAGGCGAGCAACCCGGCGGTGCATAGAAAAACCATGCTGACGGCGATGAACAGCAACCGCTGGTGCTTAGATTTCATTGACTCGACGATTGTTGCAGATCGGCCAGCGCCTGCCGCGTTCGTTTCAGCGACTGCGCCGTGACAACGGCCAAGCCAAGCATCACCGCCGCCGCGGCCAGGTATGCCGGCCAGACATAGGCGGCATATCCGCCCATCGCTAAAACTTCCGTTAACTTTTGCATGGTATAAAGTGGGGCGATTAAACCGCCGCGGGCGCGCCCTGTCAAGCAACAAAAAGCTAGAATATCTGCGTAGTTATTTGTACAATGGAGGCAGCATGCCATCCGCCGAAGAACAGATGCTCATTGCCGAAAAGGTCCGCAGCGGCGAATATTTCCGCGAAGCGCGGAGCATGTACGACTTGTCGGTGCACGATCCCATGGCCGACCGCTATCTCTACGTGTTCGTCACGGCGCTGTCGCTGCTCATCTTTCTCATCGCCTTCATTGCCGCGCAGGAACTCTACCCATTGCAGCGTTCGATACCGTTCATCGTCAAGACCGATGACATCGTCGATGAATTGCCGCGCATCCACAACCTCATCACCAAAAGCGGTGAAAGCCCCAGCGACGCCGTGCTGCGCTTTCTGGTCGACAATTACGTGATTTTTCGCGAGGAATACGACATCGACCATCTGGATCGTGACATGAGCGGCGTCGCCGGCCAGAGCACGCCCGCCCTGTTCAAACTCTACCAACGGGCGATCAACCCAAGCAACCCCGAAAGCCCGATTGCGCTCTATCAGCGCCATTCACGGCGGATTATCACCATCGAATCGGAACGTCGACAGCCGGATGATCCGTCGGCGATGCGGGTGATCTACGAAGCAACGGTGGACACCTACGACGATACGCGCATCGACATAAAAAAATCGCGCTGGCAGGCAGATATTGCTTTCAACTACGGCGGCGTTGCGTTAGATGAGAAGACAGGAAAAGTGAAACCGCTGCAGTTTGTTGTCACACGGTATCGCAACAAGCGAATCCAGGATTGAGGCATGATGGCGCAGTTGAGACATATGGCGATGGTGCTGGTGGCGCTGTGCGCCGCCGTTTACGCCGATGCTGCCTATGCCACGCGCGAGCCGCGCCCGATACAGATTGACCACCGCGTGCGCATCGTCATGTACCAGCCCGATCAGGTGTATAAATTCACCGGCCATTACCGGTACGAATCGGCCATTGAGTTTGGCCCGGGCGAGGAAATAAAAACCATCTCGATGGGCGATTCCACGGCATGGATGCTCAACCCGTCCGGCAACCGCCTGTTTCTCAAGCCGCTGGAACAGGACGCCACCACCAACATGACGCTGATCACCAACAAGCATACCTATCTGTTCGAGCTGCACGCCCGCGAGGCTGAAGACATCGACGACAAGGGCATGATTTTCGTCATGCGCTTCATCTACCCGGACGAAGGCGACATGCAAACGGTCAGCCATTATCTTGACTCCGTGCCCGACACCAGCATCAATCCCGGCAAATACAATTTTAAGTACTCCATCTCCGGGCCAGACAGCATCGCGCCAATCCGTATCTTCGACGACGGCCGGTTCACCTATTTCAAATTCCGCAACATGAATGCCGATCTGCCGGCTTTTTTCTCGGTGGACAATTATGGCAACGAATCGATAGTCAATTACCGCACGCGCGGTGATTACATTATCGTCGAGCGCGTCTCCAAGCGGTTCACGCTGCGGCATGGGGCAGACATTGTCTGCGTGTTCAACGAGGCCATGCTGCCGCCCAAGAAGTAACATGAGCATTACGCAACACCGCGTCGGCGTCATCGGCGGCGGCGCCTGGGGCACGGCGCTGTCAATACTGGCCAACCGCGCCGGCAGCCAGGTGATGCTGGCAACGCGCAATCCCAACGTCATCCATTCCATCCGCGAGCGCCGCTGCAACGAGGTGTATTTGCCTTCAGCTTTCATCGATCCCGGCATCGCCATTATCGAACGGCTGGGCGAAGTCTGCCGCGGCGACTTGCTGATTCTCGCCGTGCCGTCGCATGTGCTGCGTTCGGTCTGCATTTCCATTTCTGACGAGCTTCCCGCCAACCTGCCGGTCATGCTGGCCAGCAAGGGCATCGAGCGCGGCAGCCTGATGCTGATGAGCGAAGTGGCACAGGCCATCCTGCCGAAAAACCCGATTGCCGTCATCTCCGGTCCCAATTTCGCCGATGAGGCGGCGAAGGGTCTCCCCACCGCCACCACCATCGCCTGCGCCGACGAAAGCCTGTGGGATTTACTGACATATGCCGTCGGCGGACGGTTGTTCCGCCCCTACATGACTGTCGATACCATCGGCGCGCAGGTTGGCGGCGCCGTCAAGAACGTCATCTCCATCGCCTGTGGTATCGCCATCGGCAAGAATTTCGGCGAAAATGCCCGTGCGGCGCTGATCACGCGCGGGTTTGCTGAAATCACCCGGTTGGCGCTGGTCAAGGGCGGCAAATATGAAACACTGATGGGACTGTCCGGCCTCGGCGATTTAATCCTGACCTGCGGCAGTGCCAAATCGCGCAATCTGTCGTTCGGCATTGCCATCGGGCAGGGCAGGAATAAAAAAGAAATCCTCGCCGGACGTGGCCGTATGGCCACCGAAGGCGTCCTCACCGCCGAATCAGTCAGTAAATTGGCTAAAAAATTCGACGTCCCGATGCCCATTTGCGATGCCGTCCACCGCATCCTCTATGAAAATGCGCCGGTTGACCAGGTCATCCAGGAGCTTCTGGAGCGTCCATTCACCAGCGAGGGAATATAAAAATTATTTTGTACACTGATACTGATCCAGGGTTATTCTGTTGATCCCACGTACCAATCTGCTAGAAAAACGATGACTCTTCATCGTCATCCCTGTCCTGTGCGGGCATTTTGGGCAACGCAGTATGTGGCCTGATATCCTGCCACAGGCGCAGATGACAAAATAAGGACATCCCATGACCGACGATAACACCGCGAAAACTCAGGAATTGCTGCCCGTTTCCATCGAAGCGGAAATGAAGAAATCCTACCTCGATTACGCCATGAGCGTCATCGTGTCGCGCGCCATTCCCGACGTGCGCGACGGGCTGAAGCCGGTGCACCGCCGCATCCTGTATGGGATGCTGGAACTCGGCTGTGAATATAACAAGCCGTATAAGAAATCGGCGCGCATCGTCGGCGACGTCATGGGTAAATTCCACCCGCATGGCGACAGCGCGATTTACGATGCGCTGGTGCGCATGGCGCAGCCGTTTTCGATGCGGCTGATGCTGGTCGACGGCCAAGGCAATTTCGGCTCGATGGACGGCGACAATCCGGCGGCCATGCGCTACACCGAATCGCGCCTGTCGAAGGCGGCGCACGCGCTGCTCGCCGACATACGGCAGGACACGGTGGACTGGCAGGAAAACTATGACGGATCGGAGCAGGAACCAGTGGTGTTGCCCGCCGCGTTCCCCAATATTCTCGTCAACGGCGCCGGCGGCATCGCCGTCGGCATGGCGACCAATATCCCGCCGCATAATCTTGGCGAAGTCATCGATGCCTGCTGCCTGTATCTCAACAATCCCGAAGTCACCATTGATGAAATCATGGAAGTCTGCCCGGGGCCGGATTTTCCGACCGGCGGTATTATCCTTGGGCTTAGCGGCTGCCGCTCGGCGCTGCATACCGGCCGCGGATCGGTCATCATGCGCGCCAAGGCGGAGTTTGAGGAGGCCAAATCGGGCAAGCAGGCGATTATTTTCACCGAGATGCCCTATCAGGTCAACAAGGGCAAAACCGTCGAAAAAATCGGCGAGCTGGTGCGCGAAAAACGCATCGAAGGCATCGCCGATTTGCGCGATGAATCGGACAAGGACGGCGTGCGCGTTGTTATCGAAGTGAAGAAAGACGCGGTGGCCGAAATCGTGCTCAACCAGCTTTATGCCTTAACGCCGCTGCAGAGCAGCTTCGGCGTCAACATGCTGGCGCTCGACAACGGCCGTCCTGAGCTGATGAACATCAAGCATGTCATCACCTCGTTCATCCGCTTCCGCGAGGAGGTCATCACCCGGCGCACGGCGTATCTGCTCACCAAGGCGCGCGACCGCGCCCACGTATTGATCGGCCTCGCCATTGCCGTGGCCAATATTGATGAAGTAATTGCCGTCATCAAGAAATCAGCCAACCCTGACATTGCCCGCGCCGAATTGATGAAGCGTAGCTGGCCGGCCTCCGACGTGCTCTCGCTGCTGCAACTGGTGGACGATGTCAATAACCCGGTTGAAAGCGGCAAAATCAGATTCACCGAGGCGCAGGCGCGCGCCATCCTTGAATTGCGGTTGGCGAGGTTGACCGGCCTTGAGCGCGAAAAGATCGACGAGGAAATGAAGGAACTTGCCGCCGAGATCGCCGAATATCTTTCCATTCTCGGCAGCCGCGAAAAGCTGTACGGCATCCTGCGCGCCGAACTGCTGGCGGCGAAGGAGCAGTTCGCTACCCCGCGCCGCACTGTCATCGAGCCGTCCGAATTCGAGGCCGACATCGAAGATCTGATACAAAAAGAGGACATGGTTGTTACCGTTACCTCCGGCGGCTATATCAAACGCACGCAGCTTTCGGCGTACCGCGCGCAGAAACGTGGCGGCAAAGGTAAATCGGCAATGGATGTGCGCGAGGAAGATATCACGACCGAGCTGCTGGTCGTCAACACGCACACGCCGGTGCTGTTCTTCTCGAACAAGGGGCAGGTGTATAAATTGAAAGTGTACAAACTGCCGCTCGGCGCCGCTAACACGCGCGGCAAGGCGCTGGTCAATATTTTCCCGCTGGCCGAGGGCGAGCGCATCACCACTTTCATGCCGCTGCCGGAGGATGAATCGAAATGGGATGCCATGCATATTTTCTTTGCCACCGCCAAAGGTAACGTGCGGCGCAACGATCTTTCCGATTTCCACGACATCCGCGCCGGCGGCAAAATCGCTATCCGCATGGACGAAGGCGACAGGCTGGTCGGCGTGCAGGTGTGCAAGGAAACCGATCATGCGCTGCTGGCGGCTAAATCGGGCAAATCCATTCGCTTTCCCATCAACGACGTGCGCGTGTTCAAGAGCCGCACGTCGGACGGCGTGCGCGGCATGAAGCTGGCCGGCGGCGACGAGGTGGTATCGATAAGCATCTTAGGCGGCATCGCAACCACGGTGGAAGAGCGCTATGCCTATGTCAAAATGGCGGTGGCCAAGCGGCGTACCGAAGGTGAAGAGGGGATAACCGGGGATGAACGGGACGAGAAGGATGAGACAGTAAAGGAAATTACGCTCACGCCGGAACGCTTCGCTGAAATGGAAGCCGCCGAACAGTTCATTTTAACAGTAACCGAAAACGGTTACGGCAAGCGCTCCAGCGCCTATGAATACCGCACCGTCGGCCGCGGCGGCTCGGGCATCGTGAATATCATCACCAGCCCGCGCAACGGCAAGGTGGTGGCCAGCCAGCCGGTGAACCACAAGGGCGAAATCATGCTGATGACCGACCGCGGCACGGTTATCCGCTGCGGCTTGGGCGGCATCCGCATCGCCGGCCGCAACACGCAGGGCGTCACCATCCTCAAAACCCAACCGGGCGAGAAGGTGGTGTCGGTCGTTACCTTACCCGAAGCAACGGAAGAGATGAACGGGGGTGAGGAGGCAAACGATAATGCACCAGACCCCGCAACAAGTGCGGGGTAGGAAATGAGAACCGGCATCTATCCCGGCACGTTCGACCCGATTACCGTCGGGCATATGGATATTATCCGGCGGGCACTGAAGGTGGTGGACAAGCTCATCATCGCCGTGGCGCTCGATACCGGCAAGGAACCAATTTTCGCGTTGGAAGAACGGGCGGAACTGGTGCGCGCCGAGGTGGCGGCCTTCGGCGCCGATGCCGGGCGCATCGAGGTCAAGACATTTACCGGCCTGCTGGTGGATTTCGCGCAGGAAAACAGCACGTCGCTGCTTATCCGCGGGCTGCGCGCCATTTCCGATTTCGAGTATGAATTCCAGATGGCCTGCATGAACAGCCGCCTCGACCCGGCGATGGAAACCGTCTTTCTCACCGCCTCGGAGAACACGCATTTCATTTCCTCGCGCATCGTCAAGCAGATCGCGCGGCTGGGCGGCGATATTTCGAGCTTCGTCTCGCCCAATGTGGCGGCGCATCTCAAAGCACATTTCGCCGGGGTGCATTAATGAATGGAACCGGTCCGTCTTCGCTCTGCGAGCTTCGCCGGACACTGCTTCGGCCTAACGGTCTCCTGCGTGGCTGCGCCGCACGTAGCCCGTAAGGGCGAAGCGTGGGGCGAGTGACGGGGGTCGAACCCGCGACATCCAGAATCACAATCTGGCGCTCTAACCAACTGAGCTACACCCGCCACAACATAGGGTAGGGGTTAGGGATTAGGGATTAGGGAATAAAAAGTCAATAAATAAGCAGAATTTTATGAAAAAACTCGCTCAATTAGGCAACAAAACCCGGCTCCCGGCCTCGCCCGGCAAGGCGGTTATCGAGACGGTCAGAAATCCGCATAAAGGTGAGATCTACTGCGTGCGGTTCACCTGCCCGGAGTTCACGTCGCTCTGCCCGATTACGGAGCAACCGGATTTCGCCCATCTGGTCATTGATTACGTCCCGAAGGACTGGCTGGTCGAAAGCAAATCGCTGAAACTGTTTTTAGGCTCGTTCCGCAACCACGGCGCCTTCCACGAGGACTGCACGGTGGCGATTGCGCTTAAATTGGTTGCGGCGGTCAAGCCGCGCTGGCTACGCATAGGCGGCTACTGGTTCCCGCGCGGCGGCATTCCTATTGATGTTTTCTACCAGACCGACGTGCCGCCGGAAAGTGTCTGGATTCCGCCGCAGGATGTGGCACACTATCGCGGCAGGTAATAATAGGGAGAAACGCCATGTCAAAACCCGAATCGGTGCTGCGCCTGATTATTGAGGTGCTGGATATTTTTGTATTCTTCTGGCTGGCCATCCGCGGCATGATGTTCATCTGGGACGGCGGCGGCGGCTACCTGCCGTTCTGGGGCTGCGCGCTGATCTCCACCGCCGTCTTCTGGAAGAAATATGACAAGGGCGCCATGGTGACGGCGTTGAAAGACAGCATCAAGCGGGTCGTTTAGCCGCGTTACGCAGCTTTTTCATCATCGATATTCAAATCGGCAATCCACGGCTGGCCGGGGATGACGTCCTGCCTGCCGACCGACACGTAATGGAAGCCATGGCGCATCATGTCCTGCCGTTTGTAGATATTGCGTAGATCCACCACCAGCGGCGTCTTCAATAGTCCCCGCACTTTTTGCAGGTCGAGGCTTCTGAACTCGTTCCACTCGGTGAGGATGACCAGCGCGTCGGCGCCCTGCATCGCCTCGTAGGCGTCCTTGCACCAGGTGACATTGCCGGGAATCAGTTTGGCCGCTTCCTTCATGCCCTGCGGGTCATAGGCGCGGATGGATGCGCCGGTCTCGATGAGTTTCGGCACGATGACGAGGCTGGCCGCCTCGCGCATGTCGTCGGTGCCGGGCTTGAAGGTGAGGCCGAGTATGGCGATGGTTTTGCCGCGCACGTCGCCGCGCGCCGCTGCGATGATTTTTTCCGCCATGCGGATCTTGCGCGTATCGTTGCTGCTGATGGCCGCCTCGACGATAGAAATAGGCGCGCCGGCGTCGCGCGCCATGGATTTCAGCGCCAGCGTATCCTTGGGAAAGCACGAGCCGCCATAGCCGGGGCCGGGTTTCAGGAAATGGTTGCCGATGCGCTGGTCCATGCCGACGCCCTTGGACACATCACGGATGTTGGCACCGGTTTTCTCGCAGAAATCGGCGATCTCGTCGATGAAGGCGATGCGCGCCGCGAGCAGCGAGTTGGCGGCGTATTTGATGACCTCGGCGCTTTCATAGGTGGTGAAGAACATCTGTGCGCCGTTTAAGGCCACTGGCTCGTAAAGCCGCGTCATGCCGTCCTTTGCGCGGCGGGAATCCACACCGGCGACGATACGGTCGGGCGACATGAAATCCTCAATCGCCACGCCTTCGCGCAGGAATTCCGGGTTGGAGGCGACGTCGAAATCGGCGTCCGGGGCGATGTTGGCAATCATCTGCGCCACATGCCGATTGGTGCCGACCGGCACGGTGGATTTAATGACGACCAATACATAGTGGTCGATGGCGTGGGCGACCTCCTCCACGGCGGCATGGAGATAGGCGAGGTCGGGCAGGCCGGTAATGGCGTCTGCTGGCGTGCCGACGGCGATAAGCACGGCATCGGCTTCGCGCACCGCCTGTGCTAAATCCGTCGAAAAGGAGAGCCGTCCGGCTTTGCGGTTCTTGGCGACCAGCGCCTCCAGCCCCGGTTCGAAAATCGGCATGATTTCCTGCTGCAGCTTGGCGATTTTATCACCGTCGTTATCGATGCAGGTGACGCGGAACCCGTATTCCGAAAAACACACGCCCGACACCAGCCCGACATATCCCGTTCCTATGACTGCGATGCGCATATCTTACTCCATCCCCGCCGAATAGCGTTGTCCGGGTTTTTTGTACATACCGGACATCCGCGTATCAAGCGCGGGGATCCGCTTCAACTCGTCCAGCATTTTATCATGTATATCCTTACGCCCCAGCGCCCAGGCGACGTTGGCGGCGACGAAGCCCACCAGCCCGCCGCAATCATAGCGCGTGCCTTCGAAGCGGTAGCCATACACATTCTGTTTGCCGATCATCGTGCTGATGGCGTCCGTCAACTGGATTTCGCCGATGGCGCCGCGCTCCTGCCGCCCCAGTATGTCGAATATCTCCGGCTGCAAGATATATCTCCCGATAATGGAAAGCGTCGAGGGAGCTTCGTCCGGCGCCGGCTTTTCCACCAGGCCTTTGGCTTTGACCAGTCTTTTATCGCGCGTGCGCGCCGATTTATCAATATCGACGATACCATAGCTTTTGGTTTCGGAGCGCGGGATGTCCATCACGGCGACGATATTGCCGCCCACCTCGTGGTAGGCGTTCACCATCTGCTTCAGGCAGGGCGTTTTCGACTGCACCATATCGTCGGCCAGGATAACGGCGAACGGTTCATCGCCGATGAGGTGTCGGGCGCACCAGACGGCATGCCCCAGCCCCAGCGGCTCCTGCTGGCGCGTGAAGCTGACGTTGCCCGGCGAGGGGAGCCAATCGCTGGTCAATTCCAGTTCGCGGCGCTTGTTTTTTGTGCTTAAATGGCTTTGCAATTCATAAACATGGTCGAAATGGTCTTCGATGCCGTGCTTGTTGCGGCCGGTGACGAAGATGAATTGCTCGATGCCTGCCGCCCGCGCTTCCTCAAAGGCATAATGAATGAGCGGCTTATCGACGACCGGCAGCATCTCCTTGGGCATGGATTTGGTGGCGGGCAGAAACCGTGTGCCGAGGCCGCCGACGGGGAAGACCACTTTTCGTATGGGTGCGCGTGACATAGAGCGCTGTGTCTAGGCAAAAAAATAGTAAAAGTCAAAGGATTTGGCGCTTAAGCAGTCACGCTTCTCCTGCAAAATTACGGCTTGACAGGACGCGCCTTGCGACTATGTTATCCGCCTCTAAAACGCAAGGAACCCTGTCATGGCCAAGAAAAATATCCTGTTGATAAAATTAGTAAGCTCCGCCGACACCGGCTTTTATTACGTCACTAAGAAAAATCCCAAGACCAAGACGGAAAAGCTGTCGTTCAAGAAATACGACCCGGTGGCGCGCAAGCATGTCATCTTCAACGAGGCCAAGATAAAATAATGGCGAGCGGCGCTGCGGCTGATACCACCACAAGCACCGGCGCCGCCGCGCAGGTGCCGTATGACCTCTCGCCCGGCAAGATGATGCAGGACAACCTGTTCGTCCTTGGCCTCATTTTCTTTATTTTCTATTTCCTCCTTATTCGTCCACAGCAGAAACGTCTCAGCGCGCATAAGGCGTTGATGAAATCGCTCGCCAAAGGCAACAAGGTGCTGACCACCGGCGGTCTCGTCGGCGTAATCGTCAAGTTCGAGGGCGACGATATTGTCATTGTCGAAATCGCGCCGAGCGTGCGCGTGCGCATTGGCCGCGCCGCCATCACCGACGTGCTGGACGAAAAGGCGGTAGCGGGTGAAGGGGCGAATGATAATTGAGGCATCAATCCTGTAAACCGCGAAGCGGTTGCACAGGATCTTGTAAACTGATAGGGATCCTGTGCCCGCGCCTTCGGTGTGCCACAGGATGTTGTTGAATGCTCCACTTCCCCCGCTGGAAAATTTTGTTGATTACCGGCTCGTGCGTATTGTTTGTGCTGCTGGCGATTCCGAGTTTCCTTTCCGAATCCACGCGCAATGACATACCGGACTGGCTGCCGCACCGCGCCGTCAATCTCGGTCTCGATTTGCAGGGTGGATCACAGCTCCTGCTCGAAGTGGACTTCGACGCCTACATGCGAGAGCAGCTCACCAATCTCGTCGATGAAATCCGCGTCAGATTCCGCGCGCAGAAGATCGGCTACAAGGGCTTAAGCATCGCCGGCGGCAAGGTGATATTTGCGCTGCGCGGCACACCGGACGCCGAGGTGGAAAAGGTGCTGGAGGGTGTCAATTCCGATATTGATGTGACGCGCACCGGCGAAGATTACCAGGTGGCATTCACCGACCGCTGGAAGAAAACAAGCAAATCGCAGATTCTCGACCAGTCGCTTGAAATCGTTTCGCGGCGCGTCAACGAAACCGGCACCAAGGAACCGAGCATCCAGCGGCAGGGCGACAACCGCATCCTGCTGCAGGTGCCGGGGCTGGCCGATCCGGAGCATCTGAAAGCCTTGCTGGGGCGCACCGCCAAGATGACCTTCCATATGGTGGATGAGTCGGCGTCGCCGGAGGACATCGCGCGCGGCATCGCGCCCCCGGGTGACCGCATCGTGCCGGGCGACGAGCGCAGCGCCGACAAAAACGGCGGTACGCCGCGCCGGTACGCCGTGTATTCGCATGTCGAACTCTCCGGCGACATGCTGGTGGACGCGCATCCCGCATATGATCAGGACGGCAGCCCCGCCGTTGCCTTCCGCTTCAATGCCGCCGGCGCACGCAAATTCGGCGAGATTACTGCCGCCAATGTCGGAAAATTATTTGCCATCGTGCTCGATGACAAGGTTATCACTGCGCCGGTTATCCGATCGCCGATTTTAGGCGGCAGCGGCATCATCACCGGCAACTTCACTGCGCAATCGGCCAACGACCTGGCGCTGCTGCTGCGCGCCGGCGCGTTGCCGGCGCCGCTCAGAATCATCGAGGAGCGCTCGGTCGGACCCAGCCTCGGCGCCGACTCCATCGCCGCCGGGACCAAGGCCTCCATCATCGGCATCGGGCTGGTGGTGGTGTTCATGGTGGTGTTTTACGGGCTGTTCGGCCTGTTCGCCGACGTTGCCATGCTGGTCAACGCCTTCATGACGGTCTCGCTGCTCTCGTTATTTGAGGCGACGCTGACGTTGCCCGGCATCGCCGGCATTGTGCTGACCGTTGGCATGGCGGTGGATGCCAACGTGTTGATTTACGAACGCATGCGCGAGGAAGTGCGAAACGGAAAACCGCCCTACCAGGCCATCGAGGACGGTTTTCGCCTGGCTTTCGGCACGATTTTCGATAGTCACGTCACGACGCTGGTGGCGGCGCTGATCCTGTTCCAGTTCGGTACGGGAACCGTAAAAGGATTCGCCGTGACGCTGGCAATAGGCATTATCTGCTCGCTTTATACGGCTGTGTTAGTTACCCGACTTATGGTGGTGACGTGGCTCAGGAAAACGAGGCCGAAGGTATTGCCGATTTAACATGGACATCACCCCCGCCATTCCCCAAGGCAAACAAATCATCACCGGCTACGGCAACGGGCAGTTCCGCATCGGCGGCGAGGTGTATTCCGGCCCGGTGCTGATATTCCCTGACCGCGCGGTAATATGGGGCATCAAGCCGGGCGCGCCGGTGACGCTGGCAAATCTCGGCGTCGTGCTGGAAGAAGAAGGCGAAATCGACCTGCTGCTGATCGGCACCGGCAAGAAACAGGATGTTTTGCCCCAAGGCATCCGCACCGCGCTCAAAGACGTCGGCATCGCGCTTGAAATCATGGATACCGGCGCCGCCGTCCGCACCTATAACGTCCTGCTGGCTGAGGGCAGGCGGGTGGCCGCGGCGCTGGTGGCCGTGTAGCCGTCATCTCCGCGCAGGCGGGAACGACGATTATGCTTTACAGGTTGGCTTCCGCGAAGTCCCAGTTCACCAGCTTGTCCAGGAACGTGCTGATGTAATCCGGACGGCGGTTCTGGTAATCCAGGTAATAAGCGTGCTCCCAGACATCCATGGTGATGAGCGCCTTCTGGCCGTGCGCCAGCGGCAGGTCGGCGTTGCCGGTCTTGGTGACTTTGAGCTTTCCGCCGTCTAATACCAGCCACGCCCAGCCGCTGCCGAACTGCGTCGCCCCGGCCTGCTTGAATTCTTCCTTGAACTTGTCGTAGCCGCCGAAATCCGCGTCGATGCGTTTGGCAATCTCGCCCTTGGGCGCGCCGCCGCCGCCCGGCTTCATGCTGTTCCAGTAAAATGTATGGTTCCATACCTGCGCGGCATTGTTGAAGACGCCCATTGTCGCGGGATCCTTGGCGGATTTCTTGATGACATTTTCCAGTGATTCATTGCCCAGCTTCGAGTCGCCCAGCAGCTTGTTCAAATTATCGACATATGCCTGGTGGTGCTTGCCGTAATGGAACGACAGCGTATTAGCCGTAATGTAGGGTGCAAGCGCATCCTGGGCATAGGGCAGGGGGGGCAGGGTAAAAGACATGGCATCCTCGCTTGTTTGAGTTTTTACGGACTTGGCGAAGGCGGTGGAGGTCAACACGCCACCGGCCGCCGTGACGGCGCAGACGGCAGCAACGCTTCTGCAGAATTGACGTCTGGACGCATCCCTGGCACCCTATGTATGCTGTTTACAGCAAAATTTCAATCAGGAATATACATGCTTTCTTATTGTGCCGATCTGGTGCGGAAACATAGCCGCGATGATTTGCTGCTCTGCCTCTTCATGCCGGCGGAGGCGCGGGAGGCCGTGCTGGCGGTTTATGCGCTGAATATAGAACTGGCTCAGGTGCGGGAAAAAACCAGCGAGGAACTGATCGGCCAGGTGCGGCTGGCCTGGTGGCAGGAGGCGGTGGAAGCGCTTTACGCCGGCCATCCCGCGCGCGATCAGCCGGTATTACAGGCGCTGGCGCCGGTTATTGCGAGCGGCCATCCGCCGCGAGAATCAGTTATGGCGCTGATTGAAAATTACCGTGTACATTTTCCCGATTCACCGCCGGATATTGAGGCGGCTATGGATGAAGCGACGCTTGCGCTTCTGCGCGCGCTCTGCCCGCAGGCCGAAGCGGGCTGGCGGAAAGCGCGGAATATTATTTTGAAGCACCGCCGGCGGCATGGCCAGCGCCGCAATGGCTGGCTGAATTTCAAATTGCTGGTTGCAGGAATGTAAGCGCTTCGAGGTGCAGTTTTTTATTTCCCGCCGCAACCACCCTCCCATCCGAATGCAATGTCAGTTTTTGACCTTTCCAATCGGTGATCACGCCGCCCGCGCCTTCGATGATCGGACGCAGAGCGCAGAAATCATAGGGTTTCAGGCCGCTGTCGATGAAGATATCGATATGGCCGGAAGCTACCATCGCATAACCATACCCATCTCCGCCAATCACCGTTTGTGCGCATTGTTTCCTTATCTTCTCAAATACTGCCGCTTCCGCTGCGTTAAAGTGGTATGGCATGGAGGTGGTAGCGATGACGGCTTGTGATAATGTTTTGTCATTCCCGTGTAAACGGGCATCCAGTGGTATTGAAACCGGCCCCCCGCCTTCGCGGGGATGACGGAACATGGCGGGTTTCCCGGCCATGCCAATCCAGCGTTCTTGGGTAACCGGCTGGTCAACGAT
Organism: Pseudomonadota bacterium; assembly: GCA_028873525.1. Classification (GTDB taxonomy): domain Bacteria; phylum Pseudomonadota; class Alphaproteobacteria; order Rickettsiales; family SXRF01; genus JABDCD01. Next base: position 5,230 of record JAGWIM010000018.1, on the reverse strand, counting down.
GCCCAGTATGGGAATGCTGTCTTTGGCGAGGGCAATCAGCGTGGCGAAGGTGGGATATCCGGCGATGAAAGCGCGCGTGCCGTCAATCGGGTCGAGCACCCATTGGTAGGGCGATTCGCGGCGCACATTGCCGAATTCTTCGCCGATGATGCCGTGATCCGGGAATATTTCTTCTATCAGCGACCGCATGGCGGCTTCCGCCTCGCGGTCGGCTTCGGTTACGGGACTGGTATCCGCCTTGGCGTCCACCGGCAGCGCGGCGCGCCAATGGCGCCGCGAGATGCCGCCGGCGCTGTCTGCCAGCCGCCCTGCCAGAGAAAGGAATTCATCCATCGCTTGCAAAATCAATCTTCTCCGCCGATGCTATGAAACATGGATATTCATGCCCCGATTCGCGCTTTCCTGCAACAACAGAGCATTGTTTTCCTCTCTCCCTCCGGTAGCGGGGCAGGGATGAGGGCATTGCGGGCACCTCCTTCACCCGGCGCTTCCGCCTTCGCCAAAGCTTCGGCGGACATGCCGCGCCCCCCTCTCCCGGAGGGAGAAGGAATAATTAAGGCCGGCGTGGTGCCGTTCCTGCGCGATCCATTGCGATTTTACCTGATGAAGCCGGTGGCGCGGCATGCCGGCCTGCCGCCGCCGGAGTTCCAGATATGCAAGGGCACAAGGATGATGAAAATAGGCGGCCAATGGCAGGATATTGTTTCTTCTCCGGCCGCAGGAATGGAAATAGAGAGTCTCGCTGAAACGGCGCTACGTGAGGGTATCGAGGAATTGGGATTGACGCTGGAAAATATCCGGCGATTGTTTGATTTGGGGGCATATACATTCGTTTCGGCGAAAACAGGCAGGGAAAAGCGGATGTGGCTGTTCGCGGCGGAGATGGCGTCAGAGGAGTTTTCCGGCGAAGCGGCGGACACGACCGCCGGGCGCGGCTGGCTTAGCTTTAAGGAGTTCATGGCGGCCGGACGGAATGATAATAAGCCTATCCTTATGGATATTAATAATAAATTAAATAATTGCTCCGTTTATCGCCCTTGAAAAACTGTGACGAAATCTGACATTTCGTGACGTTGCGCTTTGACAAGCGGCGGCCACGGCGTTACCATGTCTCTCCCTGTTTATTTCCGGAAGGAGGTATGTTTTTTTGGTTGAAGTCATCGTACGCGACAACAACGTCGACCAGGCATTGCGGGCGTTGAAGAAAAAAATGCAGCGCGAAGGCTTGTTCCGCGAAATGAAGATGCGCCGTCATTACGAGAAGCCCGCCGAAGCCCGCGTCCGCAAGGCCGCCGAGGCCAAGCGCCGCGCCCGCAAGCTGGCGCGGAAGCAATCCGAGCGGAATGATTAATCCCCTAACCCCGCACGTGTTGCGGGGGACTGGTGACAGCAGGCATTTCATGCCGGATGGTTTTTCTGCATGTTTTTATAGCCAATAACGAAAAGTTCGGCATTCCCCTCTCCCGCAAGCGGGAGAGGGGCAGGGAAAGGGCGACTTGCGCCCGAATGTTTATGCCAAACTTTCCGTTAAGCGCAATACGTGTCATCCCCCGGCCTTGAGCCAGGGAGACATCACGGCCCGCCTCCGCAACAAGTGCAGGGTGGCCGGGATGATGGCTTTATTTACCGAACCCCGCCGTTCGGCGGGGCCGACAGCCATTCCCTTACCATTTCCACCTGCTCCGGCGTCATCAGCGCCGGGGCATGGCCCGTGCCGGCGATTTCGCGGAAAGTGAAGCGCGGGTGCGAGGCCTGCATCTGCAGCGCCACCCCGCGCGGCAGGATATCTGATTCCGTGCCACGGATGAGCAGCATGGGCACCGCCGTCACCGCCGGCCACAATCCCCATAGATTCACGTCCTGCATAGGTTGGTCTGCGGGCGGTCCCATGGCGAACATGGCCGGATCGCAGGTCAGACGAAAGCCGCCGCCATCCGGCTCGATGCCGTGCTCAAACAATAATTGCCAGTGCGCTTCGTCCGGGACGCCGAAGGGCGCGCAGCGAAAGCGCAGCGCCGCTTCCGCCTCGGCGCGGGTGGAAAAGGAGTTGCTTACTTTCGCATAGGAGAGGATGCGCGTGAGCGCCGCCGCAGGAATCAGGCAGCCGACATCGTTGAGAACAAGCGCACGGATTAATCCCGGAGCAGTATTGGCCGCCAACAGTCCGAGAATGCCGCCCATCGAGGTGCCGATCCAATGTATCTGCGTGATGCCCAGTTGCCCCAGCATGAACAAAATACCGGCGACATAAGCGGCGTTGTTGTAACCCGTGGGATCGACCAGCCATTCGCTTTTGCCGCGCCCCGGCATGTCGGGGCAGAGCACGCGGTAATCCTTGGAGAGCGCCTCAGCCAGCGTGTCGAAATCGCGGCCGTTGCGCGTGAGGCCGTGTACGCAGAGAATGGTTTGTGCCGCGTCGGGATTGCCCCATTGCCAGCAGGCGAGGCGGTGAGTAAGCCGCGGCTGCGCGGCGTTCGGAACGTTGAAGGAAAGAAGCGTCGGAACGCTCAGCATCGCATCCCGAAAATCCGCAGCAGCAGCGAGTACAGGATGGCGCGCAGAATCAACAGCAGCGGCGTCATGACGATGATGCTGGCCAGCACGTCGGCGGGGAAGTGCATCCCCAGCGCCACGCGCGACCAGGCGACGCCGGCGATAAAGAGTATCCCCGCAAATCCGAGTTCTCCGGGGATTACCGGCCACAGGCTGATGACCATCAGCGTGGCAAAGGCCGTGTGGCCGCTGGGAAAGCTGTGGTGGTCGTCCGTTTTCCCGGCCTGATAATCCGGCACGCGCACATGCTCCAGCGCGATGTAAGGGCGCGGATAAGCAAAATGCGCCTTGGAGGTTTTGACGACGACGGTGGTAAGGCCGAATCCCGCCGCCAGCATGGCGAACACGCCGAACCAGATGGTGGCGTGTGCGCCGGTGCCGCCCTGCTTGCGCGCCGATCGGATAATGAGCAGGACGGTTGCCAGGCAGAACAATCCCGTAAAATAATAGGGAAAATTATGGTAATCGGCGGCGCGGGTGAGCACCAGCATCGCCTGGTCATAGAAATCGCCGTGAACGGCATTAATCAGGGTAAACAGCCAGACATTGAGGCCGCCCCAGTCGTACCATACTTCCTTGCCTGGAATCATCACGCGTATCTCTCCATCGTAAGCCCGGAAAGCGAGATGCCGGGTAGTGTGCGGTCGATGAGATCGGAAACGAGTGTAGCGCTTCCGGCGGCTTGCGTCCAGCCCAGCGTACCGTGGCCGGTGTTAAGAAATAAATTGGAGTAGGGCGTGGCGCCGATGATCGGCGGGCCATCCGGCGTTGAGGGGCGCAGGCAGGCCCAGCTTTTTATTTCAGCGTTCCAGTTCGCCTTGGGGAATAATTCCTTCGCGGCGCGCAGGATGGGTGCGATGCGTCTGTCGTTGATGCGCTGGCTGTAACCGGCGAATTCCGCCGTTCCAGCCACGCGCAGGCGGCTGCCCAACCGACTGTAGACGATTTTGTGCGTACCGTCGGTGATGCTGACCTGCGGACAGGCATCGCCCGCTTCGGTCGTAATGCTGTAGCCCTTCATCGGGTAGATCGGCAGATTGATTTTGATTGGTCTTAAATGCAGCGGGCTGTAGGAACCGAGCGCCATGACATATGCATCGGCGGTGAGGTCGTCCTGATCGGTGACGACGGCGCTGATGGCATTGCCATCGGTACGCAGCCGGTTGACCAATACGCCGTAGCGGAATTTTACCCCGTGACGCTCGGCGGCGACCTTCGCCAGCGCAGTGCAGAACATCCAGGCGTCGCCGCTTTCGTCAAGAACGGAATGGATGCCGCCGACAATGGCGCGCGACGTATGAGAAAGCGCCGGTTCCAGGGCAAGCGCCTCCTGCCGCGACAGCACCCGTTCCTCGCAGCCAAATTTTGCCTGGAATTCGAGCTGGCGTTTGGCACGGTCGAAATCCTTTTCCGTGCTGAAAATATGCAGGACGCCTTTCGCCGCATAATCGAAAGTGATGCCGGTTTCTTCGCGGATGCGCGTCATCTGCCGGCGGCTGTAAAGCCCGAGGCGCAGCAGGTTGACGCAGTTGCCGCGCGCGCGCGCGCCGGTGCAGTTGCGCAGGAATTGCAGACCCCATTTTATCATCTGCCAGTCGGCGCGCGGCCTGAATACCAGCGGCGCGTCGTTGCGGAAAAACCACTGAGGCAGTTTAGGCAGCACCGACGGACCGGCCCATGGCTCGGCATGGCTATAAGAGAGCTGGCCGCCGTTGGCATAGCTTGTTTCCATGCCGCACCCGGGTTGCCGTTCGATGACCGTCACCTCATGTCCGCGCCGCCCCAGCTCATAGGCGGTCGTTACGCCCAGCAATCCCGATCCGAGAATTATTATTTTCATATATTACATATTGTTATAATTATATTTATTGTTGCGGAGAGCTAAAAAAGAAAAATAAGAACCTCAATTCTCCGCAATAACGAAACTTTAGGCCCTCGCTGCCACAAAACTGCAACAATTCTATGCTATCATGAAGGCAGAAATGGAAACATTCACCCTTTCTTAAGCAACCTATTGTAACTACTGGTAAAGGAGTATCACCATGGCTGGTTCAGGCCGTCTTCAATCCGATCCGCTGTTTCAGGGGCTGACGCGCCCGACGATGATTCTGGGCGTCAGCTACATGTATTTCGTCATCAACGCCGTGGTGTGTATGATTACCTTCATCAATATGCAGAGCTTCCTCGTGCTGCTGGTCGTGGCGCCAGCGGTGCATCTGGTCGGTTACTTGATCTGCCTTAAGGAGCCGCGCGCCATCGAACTGTTCCTGGTCAAGATGCTGAAGGGCTACAAATGCGTCAACCGCGGCTTTCATGGTTACACGAATTCATATGATCCTTTTTAACTTATGAAACTCACCCTCGCGCGCCGCAAAACCCAGAAAGCCGCTTACGCCAGGCGGGAAGTGGCGGCGTCCACCTTCATTCCATACGACCACCATTGGGATCGCGAAACCGTCATCACGCGCAAAAAGGAATTCCTGCAGATCATCAAGCTGGATGGTTTCTCGTTCGAAACCGCCGACGACGACGATGTCGACATGAAAAAGATGGTACGCAATTCATTGCTCAAAAGCATGGCAGACGGCACCTTCGCCGTCTGGTTCCATACCATTCGCCGCCGCCAGAGTTCCTATCCGGGCGGCAAACAGCCGCCGGGCTTTTCCACCTACGTCAA
>JAGWIM010000101.1 GCA_028873525.1 Pseudomonadota bacterium | reverse complement strand
GCGCGCAAGCTTCCCATACTGGGCATCTGCGGCGGCGAACAGCTGCTGAACGTGGTGCTGGGCGGCACGCTGATTCAGCACATCCCTGATACCATCGCCGACGCGCTGGAGCATGAGCAGAAAAATCCCCGCACCGAGCCGGGGCATGAGGTGGAGGTGAAGGAGGGGACGCTGCTTCGCCGCATCGTCGGCAGCGGCAAAATCGCCGTCAACAGCGCCCATCATCAGGCAGTGGCCAAAGTCGCGCCGGGCGCGGTGGTGAATGCTTTGGCGCCCGACGGAGTAATTGAAGGCATTGAATATCCTGAGCATCCGTTCTGCCTCGGCGTGCAGTGGCACCCGGAATATCATGTGACGGCGGCGGATGACAGGATTTTCGAGGCGTTTGTGAAGGCGTGCGCTTAGGCGGGCTGGTGCTGTTGCAGGTACATGTTGTAGCTGATGATGCTGGCCGTCATCGCGACGTTCAAGTTTGGGATGCCGTTCTGCGCCACCGACCGGCTGCGTACCGGATCAATGGGGGAAAAAGATTGCGGCTTATATAGCACGGCTTGTGGCAGGGGGATATACATCGTCGAATCGCATTCTTCTATGATATGCGCCGGCAATCCATCATATTCGTTGCCCAGCAAAATGACATCCTCAGAGTGGAATGAGAATTGGGGAAGCACAATGGCTTTATCATCCAGGCAGGTGGCAATGAACCGTCCCCCCCCCCCACGGTGGGCTTTATAAGTTGAGTAATCAGAAATGAATTCAGGTGGATGGCGCTCTAATGCGCCACAGGAAAAATCGGAGATGGTGGTGACATGCGCCGGGTTGTCAAAAATATGGCGTGGATCGTATATGACAACAGGCACCTGGAATTGCTCGCCCGACCGTAATACTTGTCCTATATTGATCGGCGACTGGAGATCGTAAAGCAGAAGCATAATAAACCAATGTCTATATGAAACTCTAAGACCATTATATGTAAGCGGCGCCCATAATAAAATTAACAAATTGTTAAATATTTGTGACAATAAATCATAGAATCTGATTTTCAGATTATCATATTATTAACATAATGGAAAATAACCATAATATGGAAAGGCTGGCAAAGCGAATCGCCCGCGCCGGGTTGTGCTCGCGGCGCGAGGCGGAGGTGTGGATTAATGAAGGCCGCGTGCAGGTAGGTGGTAAAACCATCAAAACCCCGGCGTTCAATGTCAGCCCCACCGACGCCGTCAAGGTCGATGGCAAATTATTGCGGGCGAAGGAAGAAACGCGGCTGTGGCTCTATCACAAGCCAACCGGGCTGGTGACGACGCACAAAGACCCTGAGAACCGTCCGACCGTGTTTGACGCACTGCCGACATCCTTGGGGCGCGTGATTTCCATCGGGCGGCTGGATCTTAATTCCGAAGGCCTGCTGCTGCTGACCAATGACGGCGGGCTGGCGCGGCAACTGGAACTGCCTTCCACCGGCTGGATACGGCGGTACCGCGTGCGCGTCTTCGGCGGCATCACGCCTGCCATGCTGGCGCAGATGAAAAAGGGCGTTACCATCGACGGCCTGAATTACGGCGGCATTGATACGACCATCGACAGCCGGAAAAAAGACAATAGCTGGCTGACTGTGGCGCTGAAGGAAGGCAAGAACCGCGAAATCCGCAACATCTTCGAGCATTTCGGCTGCAAGGTCAGCCGCCTGATGCGCCTGTCTTACGGCCCGTTTCAACTCGGAAGCCTGCCAAGGGGCGAAGTCAAAGAGGTAAGCGGCAAAGTGCTTAAATCGTTTATAGGAAGGTGATTTATCCCATTACCCTCTTTGACGACGAGACGTCCATAGGGATAGATACCGTTGCGCTGCCAGAGGATCGAGTAACGCCCGTCATATTCACCTCTTTGGCGGCTTTCAAACTTTTTATTTCTTCGTCAAGTCGGTTTAACGCACCGGCATTAATACGACCGTCAATCCAATTTTTCCTTTTGTGATCTTTGATCGCTGCTCTTGTATCCTCATTTAATTTACCCGTCTGTTCAACTCCTAATTTTTTTTGTACCGCGGTGATAAGTTCCTTAGGCGGCTCATTACGGTCATATGACTCGGGATTTTTAGGCTTATCACCCAGCGCATCAGGGCTTACACCCAGTGCCTCTAATTCCTTTTCAGAAAAATTCAGACCTTTTTTATCCTTGAGATAGCCGATACTGAGAGAGCCATCGGCGAATGTTTCCTTTTTAAATTCCAGCCAGGCCGCTCTGGTTGCCTTATCCATTTCACCTGTTATATCTAAAGGTTCCTGTGTGCTATTTCTAAGCGCATTGAATTCATTGAGCTTGCCTTGCAGGACTTTGACATCGTCCTTATTGGCGGGATCAAACCCTTTTTTTTGTTCGTCGGCCATAAATCATCCTTTGCTGGTTACAACCGAATAAAGTATAGCTTATTTTCCATAGTGTGAATATTAAAATTCCGTGACAATTGTTATCTTATTAATTAATAAGTATTTTTTAGACGTTGCGCTCTATGCCGCTGACCGCCGAACAATCCCAGGAAGTCGAAACGCTGCGCGAGGAGCGCCAGCCGACGCGCCGCGAGGTCGCGCCGGCGCTGGAGGAATTGCTGTACCAGCCGATTCCGCTGCTCGACCACGGCTTCATCCGCGTGATTGATTATATGGGCACCGACAGCGCCATCGTGCAGGCGGCGCGCGTGTCCTACGGACGCGGCACCAGGAAGGTCAACGAAGACGCCGGTCTCATCAATTACCTGATGCGCCACCGCCATACGACGCCGTTCGAGATGTGCGAAATCAAATTCCACATCAAGCTGCCGATTTTCATCGCCAGACAATGGATTCGCCACCGCACCGCCAACGTCAACGAATATTCCGGCCGCTATTCCATCATGGACAAGGAATTTTATATTCCGGCGGCGGAACAGCTGGCGGCGCAATCGCAGTCCAACCGGCAGGGGCGCGGCGACGTGCTGAAGGGCAGGGAAGCGGCGCGGGTGCTGGAGATATTGCGGAAAGACGCAGCACAGGCCTACGCGCATTACGGGGAAATGCTCAACGAGGATATGGACGGCAATATTTTGCAGAAAGGAAAGACCGGGCTGGCGCGGGAACTCGCGCGCATGAACCTGTCCTTAAATTTTTATACGCAGTGGTACTGGAAGATTGACCTGCACAACCTGCTGCATTTTTTATCGCTGCGCGCCGACGCGCACGCGCAATATGAAATCCGCATTTACGCCGAGGCGATGCTGGACATCCTTAAACGCTGGCTGCCGGTTACCCATGCCGCGTTCATGGATTACCGCATGGGCGGCGTGTCGCTTTCCGCCAAAGGGCTTGCCGTCATCAAGCGCCTCATCGCCGGCGAAAAGGTAACGCAGGAACAATCCGGCATGAGCAAAGGCGAATGGCGGGAGCTGATGGAATCGCTGCAACCGGCGGGGTCGGGATAAATCAAGCAAGGGGGTCGTAGCTCAGTTGGATAGAGCAGCGGTTTCCTAAACCGCAGGTCGGAGGTTCGAATCCTCTCGATCCCACCAGCCTTCGGTAAAAAAATGCCGGAAAAACCCGGAAAAATGCCCGGAAAATGGCAAATAAATGGCGCATAAATCGAAAACAACGGCGAATAAACAGGGGAAAAATAGCCTGAAAATACGCCGCCCCCGGCCATCCTTCCGTGCGTCGGCGCAATGAATGGCCAACCATGCCCTGACTCCACCGGCCATGACTTGAAAACGGCCACCGTTAGTAATAGCTTAAGCATTCTCCGTTACGCTGTATCCCTCTCTCTTGCACCCTGAAAGGAATAAGCCTATGACCGCTCGTAAAAAAATCGCTCTTATCGGCGCCGGCATGATTGGCGGCACGCTGGCGCACCTGGCCGAACTCAAGAATCTGGGTGACATTGTCCTGTTCGACATCGCCGAGGGCCTGCCGCAGGGCAAGGCGCTCGATCTTTCGCAAAGCTCCGCCATCTCCGGAAACGACGGGCATCTGAAAGGAACCAATAATTACAATGACATAGAGGGCGCGGATGTGGTGATTGTCACCGCCGGCATCCCGCGCAAGCCCGGCATGAGCCGCGACGATCTGGTCAACACCAACACCAGGATTATTTCTTCGGTGGCAGAGAACATCAAGAAATTCGCGCCGGAAGCGTTCGTCATCGTCATCACCAACCCGCTGGATGCGATGGTGTATGTCATGCAGAAAGTCTCCGGCCTGCCGGCGAACAAAGTGGTCGGCATGGCCGGCGTGCTGGATTCCTCGCGCTTCGCGTTTTTCCTCGCGGAGGCGCTGAAAATCTCGATTTCCGACATCAACGCCTTCGTGCTCGGCGGTCACGGCGATACGATGGTGCCGGTGGTGAATTACACGACGGTGTCGGGCATTCCGTTGCCGGAGTTCGTCAAGATGGGCTGGATAAAACAGGAGGCGCTCGATAAAATCGTGCAGCGTACGAGGGATGGCGGCGCCGAGATTGTCAACCTGCTGAAAACCGGTTCGGCGTTTTACGCCCCCGCCGCCAGCGCCATTAAAATGGCCGAGGCATATCTGTTCGACAAGAAACGCATCCTGCCCTGCGCCGCGTATTTGACGGGACAATATGGCGTAAAGGATTTGTATGTCGGCGCGCCGGCGGTCATCGGCGCCGGCGGCGTGGAGAAAATTGTTGAAATCAGCCTGAATCCGGAGCAGAAAGCGATGTTCGATAAATCTGTCGAGGCGGTGAAGGGATTATGCGAGGGGATTAAGCTGGAAAGCAAAGCGGCGTAATAAGCCCCGCCGAATGGCGGGGTCCGGTATAAAACAAAACCAGACCCCGCAACAAGTGCGGGGGTAGGAGAAGAAAATGAACATCCATGAATACCAGGCCAAGCAGGTTTTAGCGAAATATCACGTGCCGGTGCCGCAGGGGCAGGTGGCCTATACGCCGGCCGAGGCGGTGACCGCCGCGCAGGGGCTGGGCGGAAAATTATGGGTGGTCAAGGCGCAGATTCACGCCGGCGGCCGCGGCAAGGGCAAGTTCAGGGAAGCCGTCGGCGGCGGCATCGGCGGCGTGCGCCTCGCCAAATCGCTCGACGAGGTGGAAGCGCTCGCCAAGCAGATGCTGGGCCATACGCTGGTGACGCACCAGACCGGCCCGGAGGGCAAGCTTGTCAAGCGCGTTTATGTCGAGCAGGGCACTAAAATTAAGAAAGAACTGTATTTGAGCCTGCTGGTCGACCGCGCCACCTCGCGCGTTACGTTCGTCGCTTCCAGCGAGGGCGGCGTGGAGATTGAGGAAGTGGCCGAGCACCATCCGGAAAAAATCATCAAGCTGGCCATCAATCCGTCGGCGGGGATGCAGCCGTTCCACGGGCGGAGATTGTCTTTCGGTCTCGGCCTGCCGAAGGAGCTGCACGGCAAGCTCGATCATTTCATTAATGCGCTCTACAAAGCGTTCATCGATACCGACGCCTCGCAGCTTGAAATCAACCCGCTGGTCATCACCGAGGACGGGCATTTGCTGGCGCTCGACGCCAAATTCAATTTTGACGAGAATGCGCTGTTCCGCCATCCCGACATCCATGAACTGCGCGACCCCGACGAGGAAGATCCGCTGGAGCAGAAAGCGGCGCAGTTCGGGCTTTCCTACGTCAAGATGGACGGCAATATCGGCTGCATGGTC
>JAGWIM010000100.1 GCA_028873525.1 Pseudomonadota bacterium | reverse complement strand
GCGCCGTAGCGGGTGAACGTTTCAAGCAGCAGCACGTGCGGCAGGCGGCCATCTAAAATATGCGCCGCCTCGGCGTCATTCTCCAGCGCGTGAATGCAGGTTTCAATCTTGGGAATCATGCCGCCAGTGGCGGTGTTGTCCTTCATCAGTTTCCTCGCCTCCTTGACGGTAAGATCGCTGATCAGTTCGCCGTTTTTGCTCAGCACGCCCGCCACGTCGGTGAGTATCATCAGCTTGGCGGCGGCGAGCGCGGCGGCCATGGCGCCGGCGACGGTATCGGCGTTGATGTTGAAGGTTTCGCCTTTATCGCCGATGCCGATGGGCGCGATGACGGGGATGATGTCCGACTCGGCGAATTCCTGGAGGATGGTCGGGTTGATGCGCACCGGCTCGCCGACGAAGCCGAGGTCGAGGATTTTTTCGATGTTGGAATCGGGGTCGCGCACGCTGCGCCGGAGTTTCCGCGCTTCGATGAGCTGGCCGTCCTTGCCGGAAATGCCGATGGCGGTGCCGCCGGCGGCATTAATTTCGGAAACAATCTGCTTGTTGATGGAACCCGACAGCACCATTTCGACAATCTCGACGGCCGCCGAATCGGTGACGCGCAGCCCATCGATGAACGAGCTTTTGATCTTGAGCCGCTCGAGCATCCTGCCGATCTGCGGCCCGCCGCCATGCACGACAATGGGGTTGATGCCGACTTGTTTCAGCAGCACGATGTCGCCGGCGAACTGGCGCGAAAGCGTGGCGTCGCCCATCGCGTGCCCGCCATATTTGATGATAAAAGTCTGGCCGGAAAATTGCCGCATATAGGGCAGCGCCTCGGAAAGCATCGCCGCCGTTTTGAGCCAGGCATCAGGTGTTTTCAGTTCGCGTGTTTTCATATCGTTCTCATGTCTGCAAATGCCGCCAATTCCTCCCGCAACTCCTCAATACCCACCTTGCTTTCCACACTCGTGGCAATGGGGGTGGGGTGCGCTGCCGGGTGCGATTGTATTGTTTTCTTCAATGCTTGCAACAAATCGCTGAGATCGGCGGGCGCCAGCAGGTCGGTTTTGGTGAGGACAATCTGGAAACTGACCGCCGTTTCATCGAGCAGGCTCATGAATTCCTCGTCCGGCGGCAGGATGCCGCGCCGCGCGTCAATCAGCAGGCAGGCGCGTTTTAAGGTCGCCCGCCCGGAGAGGTAGCTGCGGATGAGGTCGTCCCAGTCCGCTTTCTGCTGCCTGGAAACTTTAGCGAAGCCGTAGCCCGGCATATCCACCAGCATCAGGCCATGGCGGCTTGCTCTATTGTCATCTTCGGGCATGACCCGAGGATCCATCTTGTTATACCGCGCCCATGGCGCTTTAGATGGATTCCCGCTTTCGCGGGAATGACAAGTATTTTCGCTCAACAGGAAAAAATTAAGCTGCTGCGTTGCGCCGGGATTCTGCGAGGTTCTGGCCAATGCCTTCTGGCCGACCAGCGCGTTGACCAGGCTCGACTTGCCGACATTGGAGCGGCCGATGAAGGCGATTTCCGGATGGGTTGCCGCCGGCAGCGATTCCACCGTCGCCGCCCCGGCAACGAACCGGCAGGGCTGGCGAAACATGTGTCGCAGATGTGGGGCGTCAGATGTCGGATGTTGAAATTTTTTTGACATCTATCATCTGGCATCTGGCATCTGACGCGCTGTTTTGCGCGCCATTTTGTCCTTGTGCCGCACGGTGATGACGCGCTGCTGAATGATGGAAAGCGTGTTGCTGCATGTCCAGTACAGCACCAGCCCGGCCGGCATGCGGGCGAAAACGAACAGCAGGAAGTAGGGCATGAACTTCATCACTTTCGCCTGCGTCGCGTCGGCCGGCGTCGGTTGGAATTTCATCTGCACGATCATGGTGAGGCAGTAGGCGATGGGCAGGATACCCAGATGCATCCACGGCGGCGTATCCCACGGCACGAGACCGAAGCCGGTGAAGATATTGGAAGGATCGGTAGCCGAAAGGTCTTTGATCCACCCGAAAAACGGCGCGTGGCGCATCTCGATGGAAACATAGAGCACCTTGTAGAGCGCAAAAAACACCGGCATCTGGATGAGCATCGGCAGGCAGCCGGAAGCCGGGTTGACCTTCTCGCGCTTATAGAGAGAGAGCATTTCCTTCTGCAGGGTAATCTGGTCGTCGGCGTAGCGCGCCTTGATTTTCTGCATTTCCGGCGTCAGCGCGCGCATCTGCGCCATGGAATGGAACGATTTGTTGGCCAGCGGAAACAGCAGGAGCCGCACGACGATGGTAAGCAGCAGGATGGCAACGCCGAAATTGCCGGCGTGGATGAAAAAGAAACTGAGCGTTTTGAGCATCGGCTCGGACAGCAGGTAAAGCCAGCCGAAGTCAATGGCGCGTTCGAACAGCGGAATCGGCGGGTGCGCGCCATCGCCTTTCGCGTAGGCGTCGAGCACACCGAGTTCCTTCGCTCCGGCGAAGAACCGCACGTCATAACCGGCGCTTTGGCCATTGTTGATGCGCTGTGCGCCGTCGAGATAATCGGCCTGGTAGCGGTCAGCGCCATTCTCCGAATAATAGCGGAAGCTGGTTTTGTAATGGCCTTCGGCGGGAATCAGCGCCGAGAGCCAGTATTTGTCGGTAATGCCGAGCCAGCCGGAGGCATCGTCATAGCTTCTGTTACCCTTTTCACGCAGGTCTTTATAAGAAACTTCCTCCAGCGATCCCTGCATGACGCCCAGCGGGCCTTCGTGAATGATGGCGGAGGGTTTGCCGGTCTCGGTATAGGCACGGTTAATGTAGCCGTAAGGGATGACGGAGATGCCATGGCCGGAATGGTTCAGGACGCGTTGCGCCACCGAGAACATATATTCATCATCCAGCGACACCGCGAGGATGAAGGTCACGCCCTGGCCGTTGTCCCAGCGCAGGGTGACGGCGTGCCCGGGCGAGAGCGTGTTCCTATCGGCCTGCCACAGCGTGCGCTGGCCGGGGACGGCGGTTTTCCCATCCGCAGATACCCAGCCGATTTGCGTGAAATAGGCATCGTTCCCGCCCGCCGGCGAAAGCAGCGTGACATCCGGGCTGTGCGGCGCCAGCGTTTCCTTGTAGTCGGCCAGTATCAGGTCATCAAAACGCGCGCCGGTAAGCGCAATCGAGCCGCGCAGCGTTTTTGAAACAATGGCGATGCGCGGGCTTAACGCAATACGCTGCGCGCGCGTCAGCGACGGGTTGCTTTCATTGGTTGCGGCGCCCGGCAGCGTGGCAGCCTCTTTCCGCTGCTCGGCGCGCTTCTCCTGTTCCTGTTGAATAACCTGCTGCGCCATTTCCTGCCGTCTGGGCCATTCGACAAAGCGCTGCCAGCCCATAAACAGCAGCGCCGCCATGAAGATGGCAATGAAAAGGCGGATATAGTCGGGTTCGTCTTGCTGCGGCAGCATAATTACTCCCGCACCGGATCATCGCCGGAGCCGCCGAACGGATGGCAGCGCAGCAGGCGTTTCAGGATCATCCAGCCGCCGGAAAAGAGACCGTGCCGTGTGATGGCTTCCCGCGCGTAATGCGAGCAGCTCGGCTCGTAGCGGCAGTTCGCGCCAAGCCACGGCGAGAGCAAAATCTGGTAGCAGCGGATGGCGGAGACAGCGAGTGACTTAAGAATGCGCATTGGGAACCGTAGGGGTTGAAGCCGTGCCGTTCTTCATAGTCGCAATCCGCGAAAATGCAAATGCCATGTCGCGCACTAAATCGCCGTAAGGGCAATCCAGCGCCTTGGGACGGGCAATAAGCACGTAATCATGCCCGGCCTCGGCTTTTGCCCCTGCGCGCAGGGCTGCGCGCAGGCGGCGCTTGATGCGGTTGCGCGCCACGGCGTTACCGAGTTTTTTGGTGACGGTGAAGCCGAAGCGCGCCCCGCCCTCATTCTGCCGCGCGCGCGCCAGAAGGACGAATGCGCCGGTTGCGGCTCTCCGTCCTTTGGCCGAGACGGCCAGAAAATCAGCGCGTTTTTTTATGGTTTCAATACGCAATGCTTAAGCGGAAAGACGCTTTCGTCCCTTGCTGCGGCGGGCATTAAGCACCCGGCGGCCGCCAACGGTGGCCATGCGGGAGCGAAAGCCGTGGCGGCGTTTGCGGACGAGCTTGCTGGGCTGGTAGGTGCGTTTCATGATGGCACTATATTCTTAAAACCGTTGAAGGGAGGGCATTTATAACCAGCCCGTCCGCCTGTGTCAATATACTCTTCACATTTCGAGAATCGGCGTTGTTATCCCGCGGATTCCCCGTGATTACGCGCGATCGCAGGCGCTTCCGCGCGGCGCGCTTGTTTATTATCATATAAAAATCAAATAGTTAATCTTGTGTTCTCTAAACGATTTATTAATCAGCGATGTATAGACTGCTAAGGACACCGGCAAGGTGGCGGTGCATTATGTCCGCGTATTTGCGTCTTTTTTCGATTATCAGCCTGCTGGCGGTTATTGCCATCGCCGGGCTGTCGGGCGTGATGTTGCGCGGCGCGGCGGTCGCTCACGTCATGGCGACGGTAGAAAGGGGCAGCGCCGATCTGTCGCAGGGCTATATCAACGCCGTGTGGAAGCAATACCGCAACACCATCATACCGCTGGAGCACGATCCGGCGCAACTCCGCACCAACCCGCAAGTCATGCGTTTCGCCGAGAATACCGTAAATTATTTTCAGGGCACGCAACTGATACGCGTCAACATTTACAGCGGCGCCGGCACGCTGCTGATGACGGACAGCATCCATACCAACCTGGCCGGCAATGCCGCTTCGCCCGATGACGCATTTGCATTGAGCCATATAAAAAGCGTCGGTGCGGCCAGCCAGGTGCTGCATGACGTGGCGCTGCGAAACGGCGGCGCGGCGACCATCGTGCAGACGGTGATGCCGATCCGCATCGGCCAGGATTCCGAAGGCATACTTGAACTGCTGGCCGATGTCAGCGCGCCGTGGGACGACATCGTCCACTTCCAGCTTTATTGCACCGGCGGCATCGTTATCATTTTTCTGATGTTCCTCGGCGTGCTGTTTCTTACTTCGCGCAAGGCCGAATCCATCATCGCCAGACAGCACGAGGCTAATGTCGAGCTGGCTGCTGCCGCCGCCACCGCCCAGGCGGAGAGCCGCGACAAATCGCAGTTCCTGGCCAATGTCAGCCACGAACTGCGTACGCCGCTCAATGCCATCATCGGCTTTTCCGACATCATCAAAAACGAAGCCATGCCGCACACCCAGGATCGCAAATACGATGCTTACATTAACGACATCCACGCCTCGGGCGTGCACCTGCTCAGTCTTATCAACGATATTCTCGACTACTCCAAGGCCGAGGCCGGCAAGCTTGAGCTGGAGGTGTCGGAGGTCAACGCGCATAAGATGGTGCAAAATTGCCTGCGGTTGGTCGCGCCGCGCGCCGAATCGGGAGGCGTTGCATTGGAGGAGCGGCTGCCCAAGGATCCGTTCAGCCTGCATACCGACGGCAAGAAGTTTAAGCAGGTGCTGCTCAACCTGCTGTCTAACGCCGTGAAATTCACTCCTTCCGGCGGCAAGGTCAGCGTCAGCGGCTGGCATAACGTGACCGACGACTTGTTTTACTTTGAGGTGCAGGACAGCGGCATCGGTATCGCGCCCAAGGATATTTCGCGCGCCATGGCGCTGTTCGGCCAGGTCGATAATACGCTCAAGCGTAAATACGAAGGCACCGGTCTCGGTCTGCCGCTGACGAAAAAATTCGTGGAATTACTGGGTGGAAAGTTTACCATCGAAAGTGAGCTGAACGTCGGCACGAAGATCACGTTCAGCCTGCCGCGCCGGATTGCGCCGCGCGAAGGGTTAA
>JAGWIM010000017.1 GCA_028873525.1 Pseudomonadota bacterium | reverse complement strand
CCGACCGTGCAGATTAAAAAGACGCCGGGGAAGAAAGCCTAAATCCTGTGAGCCGCAAAGCGGCTGCACAGGATCTGAACGTATTATGAATGGATCCTGCGCAACCGCTAGCGCGATTCGCAGGATTTGAACACAGAGGAACCATCCAATGCCCCAAGTAACCGCCGACCAGATTAAAAACTTACGCGAAACCACTGGCGCCGGGATGCTCGACTGCCGCAAGGCGCTCACCGAAGCCGCCGGCGACATGGAACAAGCCGTTGACTGGCTGCGCAAGAAGGGACTCTCCGCCGCCGCCAAGAAATCGGGCCGCGTCGCCGCCGAGGGCGTCGTCGCCATCGCGGCGGAAGGCGCGAAGGCCGCCATCATCGAGCTGAATTCCGAAACCGATTTCGTGGCGCGCAACGATCAGTTCCAGACACTGGCGCGCGCGATTGCCGAAATTGCCGTCCGCCATGACATCGGCGACGTGGAAGAATTGAAGAACGCCGGCACCGGCCATGGCAAAACCGTCGCCGAGGACATAACGGGCGCCGTCGCCACCATCGGCGAGCATATCAATCTGCGCCGCGCGTCCATTCTTGGCGTGAGCCGGGGCATCGTTGCCAGCTATATCCATAACGCCGTCGCGCCCGGCATGGGCAAAATCGGCATCCTGGTGGCGCTGGAATCCACCGCCGAGATTGCCAAGCTCGAAGCCTTCGGCAAGCAGATCGCCATGCATATCGCGGCGGCGCGCCCCGATGCGCTGACGGTCGCCGACATCGACCCGGCGAAGCTCTCGCGCGAGCGCGAAGTGTACCGCGAGCAGGCCAGAGCCTCCGGCAAACCGCCGGAAGTGGTTGAGAAGATGATCGAAGGCCGCGTGCGCAAATTCTATGAGGAAACCGTGCTGCTCGAGCAGGTGTTCGTCATCGACAACAAGACGAAGATTTCACAGGTGGTGGCGAATGCCGCCAAGGATCTCGGCGCGCCGGTGAAGATCAACGGCTTCGTGCGCTTCACGCTCGGCGAGGGCATCGAGAAGCAGCAGAGCGATTTCGCGGCGGAAGTGAAAGCGGCAGGCGGCGCAGCCTAATTTAGCAGCGCATTGCCCGCATGGAAGCATCGTCATCCTTCCCGACGGGCGGTGACAAACTAAAACTCTTTTGCCATAGCGCCATTTTACTTTCTTCCAACGCCTGCGGCCGCGAATCATGCTGCTTGAAAATGACGTTTAAGTCCTTATCCAGCAGCGTTACATCCGGCACATGCTGGCATATATCCCTGAATGCGCTTTGAAAATCACGCGCCGTTTTTTCCGCTTCCATTTCCGAGATGCCGAATTCCCTTGCCTTTGCTTTCGCTTCTTCCGGCGTCAGCGCAACCGCGAATACCCGTATTTTATTGTTGGCGGCGTCTTCCATGAGATGCCGGAACATCTCCTCGCGTTCCGCAGGATGACGCGGCGCCAGCGTATTATCGACAACAACATGGAAGTGATGTTCCCGCGAGATTCTGGCAAGTTCCTGGTCCATTCCCGATAGCAAACCTCTCCATTTTCCATAAGGCTTAAGAGGTTCTTCATCCGGTTCTGCAGGATTTTTCTTAAATAACATGCCCTGGAAAAATTCAGCCAGCGACTGCAGCGCGTAACTGATGCCGGCTAATAGTCCTCTCCATTTTCCATAAGACTCAACGGATTCACCGCTATAATCTGCAAATTTTTTCTTAAGCGCGGCAAAATCGGAGATAATGCTGGTTTGCAACAATTCCCGCAATTCATCTATTTCAGTTGAAACAGTCCTCTTGTTAACCGCATCCATCAGTATATGTTTCGACCCTATCGGTCCGGCGAGATACGTGACGTTTCTTTTTACTCCGACGGGTTGCATATGTTCAACCGCCTCGCCCAGAATGCGCCTGACCGCATTGCGAACATTGTCAGCGTCATAAGGATGAGGGTCGGATTCCAGAAACTTTTTGATGGCCGCAGTTTCCTGCTCGTCCCGGCCTGCCAGTTTTCCACCCTTCTCATCCAGCGTATCCCAATTATCAGCGACATATTGCTTCGCTTTCTGGATTGTCCTATCGACATAGATGTCCAGATTGACCACAGGTGTCACGATACGATCCTCTGTACCAGAATTAACCATTGTTAATTATACCAGCATTACCCCTCCTGTCAAAAGACAATATGATGACAATGACCCCGGTTTGTGTTTCCGGCGTAATCCTGTTGCGCCGGGCAGCGATCGGTATTAATAGTCAAGGCCATGAGCAAAGCCGCATCCAAAACCGCCTGCAAGCCCCTCTATAAGCGCATCCTGCTGAAAATTTCCGGCGAGGCGCTGATGGGCGGCGGCAATTACGGCATCGACCAGAAAACCATCGAGCGCATCTGCCGCGACATCAAAAGCGCACTTTCCATCGGCGTCGAGCTGTGCCTGGTGGTCGGCGGCGGCAATATCTTCCGCGGCATCGAGGGCACGAATTCCGGCATGGAGCGCGCTTCCGCCGACTACATGGGGATGCTCGCCACCGTTCTCAACGCGCTGGCCATCCAGAATTGCCTCGAGCGCATGAATATTGATACGCGCGTGCTGTCTGCCATCAACATGATCCAGATCTGCGAGCCATATGTGCGCCGCCGCGCCATGCGCCACATGGAGCGCGGCCGCGTCGTCATCTTCGCCGCCGGCACCGGAAACCCGTTTTTCACCACCGACACCGCCGCCGCGCTGCGCGCCAACGAAATGGGCTGCGATTTACTGATGAAGGGTACGCAGGTGGACGGCGTGTATGATTCCGACCCGCGCAAGAATAAAAAGGCCACGCATTTCGATACGCTTTCGTACCACGAGGTGCTGGTGCGCGATTTGAAAGTGATGGACGCCTCGGCGATTTCGCTGGCGCGCGAAAACGGCATCCCGATCATGGTGTTTTCCATCGGGGGCAAGGACTCCATTGCCCAGGCCGCCTGCGGCAAGGGGAAGTTTACGGTGATTAGGGATAACAAGTAGGAGCGAAGACCATGTCTAAAACAGAAAGCCCGTCGCTTGAAGAGTTGCAACATATCGCGAACACATTAAATTACCTTTATTATGATAAAGATCGCTTGCCTGGTAATACAATATTATGATAAAGATCGCTTGCCTGGTAATACAATTTTTAAAGATCACCTCAGGCCAAATGGCGATTTGGCAGTTCCTCTTTTTTTTGTCACTGATTACGGAGATTTGTGCTTTAGGAAAACATTCTATCTGGCACCACATTTAATTGATTGGGACGGTAAACAGTGCTTGGATCGTACAGAAACCGCACCGAAATTGGCCGACTTGCAATCAGTACTTGGCATTGATATGGCAACAACAATCGGGACAGCAACCAACAAACATATTGGCAAATCAGACAATGCTCCTTGGCTCGATGAATTTCTGGTCCAGATAACCTTTCCGACTCCGAGCATGAACATGGGAGATTTTCAGCAACGCGTGTCTGAGTATGTGATCAACAATAAAGCAGCCAGCATTGCTTCCAACATGCGACTAGCTCAAGAAAACGGTAACCAATCGTCGCGTAATCCACAATCTGAAGGAACGATTGTGGGCCAGGCAATCAAGAAATATGCGAAAGAGTTGACTGGCAACCAGCGCAAAGTATTTTTACAGGCCATGAATATAGAATTGTCACCAAAGGCCGCAAAATTTTCTTCCCCAAAAGATAAAGATCAAGATCACGAGAGATAAATACCATGACCGCTGACATCAATGAACTGCGCCGCCGCATGGACGGGGGCATCAAATCGCTCCACAGTGAATTTGGAGGTTTAAGAACAGGCCGCGCCAACGCCGGCCTGCTCGATAACATCATGGTCGAGGCCTACGGCAGCATGATGCCGCTCAACCAGGTGTCCACCGTCAGCGTGCCCGAGGCACACCTGCTGTCAGTGCAGGTCTGGGACAAGGGGCTGGTCAAATCAGTCGAAAAGGCCATCAACGCGGCAAGCCTGGGCGTCAACGCCGCCGCCGACGGGCAACTGGTGCGCGTGCCGATTCCGGGACTGTCGCAGGAGCGGCGCGTCGAGCTTTCCAAAATCGCCAAGAAATACGCCGAGGAAGGCAAAGTCGCCATCCGCAACGTGCGGCGCGACGGCATGGACGCGCTCAAGAAAATGGAAAAGGACGGCGACATTTCCAGGGACGAGCATAAAAAGCGCGAAGGCGACATCCAGAAGCTGACCGACGAATTCATCAAGAAAGTCGATGACGCGCTGGCGGTAAAGGAAAAAGAGATTCTGGGTAATTAGCGGCCAGCGGTCAGCGACCAGTAAAATATGAAACGTCAAGACAGCATCGTGAAGCCTCTACTTACTGACCGCTGGCCGCTGGCCGCTGCCAACTCCATCCCGCGACATGTCGCGGTGATCATGGACGGCAACGGGCGCTGGGCGAAAAGCCGCGGCCTGCCGCGCACCGCCGGCCACAAGAAAGGCGCCGATGCCCTGCGGAATATTATGAACGCCTGCCGCAACGCCGGTGTCAGCTACCTTACCATCTATGCCTTCTCGTCGGAAAACTGGAAGCGGCCGGAAAGCGAGATCAGCGACCTGATGCAACTGCTGCGTCATTATTTGCAGCAGGAACTGGAGACGCTGCACGAAAACAAGGTGAGGCTGCGCTTCATCGGCGACTTGTCGCCGCTGGTCAAGGATATCCGCGCCAGCATCGATGACGCGGTGGAGGTGACGGCGAAGAACAGCGCGTTCAACCTGACGGTGGCGCTGTCGTACGGCGCGAGGCAGGAAATCCTGCGCGCCGCGCGGCGGCTGGCGGAAAAAATCTCCTCGGGCGCGCTCAAGCCGGAGAATATCTCGGAGGAGGATATTTCGCGGTCGCTGGACACGTCGGATTTGCCCGATCCCGACCTGCTCATCCGCACCGGCGGCGAGCAACGGCTCAGCAATTTCCTGCTCTGGCAATCGGCCTATACCGAGTTTTACTTCACAGAAACGCTATGGCCGGATTTCGGACAGGCGCATTTCACCGAGGCGCTGAAGGATTATGCCCGGCGCGAAAGGCGTTATGGAACCGCTGAGGCATGACGTTGGCGGCGCCGCCGATCCTCATCCGGCCTCGCGCTGGGCCGGGCTTCGCGTACGCGTGGTGTCCGGCGCGGCGCTGGCGGCGCTGCTGCTTTCCGCGCTGACGGCCGGCGGCTGGTGGTTCATGCTGCTGGTGACGCTGGCGGCGGCGCAGATGATGCGCGAATGGGACTTCCTCACGCTGAACGACGGGCTTTCATGGAAGCTCGCCGGATTTTTTTACGTCGCCCTGCCTTGTTCTTCGCTGATGTGGCTGCGCGGCGTACATTTTGAGAATGACCCCGCCGCCGGTTTCGGATTGACGCTGTTCGTGATGCTTGTCGTCTGGGCGACCGACATCGGCGCCTACGTCGCCGGGCGCAAAATCGGCGGGCCGAAACTGGCGCCGCGCATCAGCCCCGGCAAGACATGGGCGGGACTGGCCGGCGGCATCGTAAGCGCTGCGGTCATCGCCGGTTTCAACGCGTTGCTGTTCGCCCCCTACCCTCCCTCATTTATTGCGGGAATGGATTTAGGCATCGTACTGGCCATTGTCGCGCAGGCGGGCGATTTACTCGAATCCTGGATCAAGCGCCGCGCCCGAGTGAAAGACAGCAGTTCGCTCATTCCCGGGCACGGCGGGCTGCTCGACCGCGTCGACGGGCTGGTCTTCACCGTGCCGCTGTTTGCGCTGATGGTGTGGCTGTCGGGAAATGCGGTATGAATATTTCCCTTAATCCTGTGCGGGCAAAGCGAGGCACAGGATCCCGTGCCATTGAGACAGATGCTGTGCTGCCGCTGCGCGACCCACGGGATAAGGCAATAACTATCCTCGGCTCGACCGGCAGCATCGGCGGGAACACGCTCGATATTATCGCGGCGCATCCACAGCGATTTTCAGTGACGGCATTAACAGCCGGCGACAATGTGTATCTGCTCGCCGAACAGGCGCGGCGGTTCAAGCCGAAGCGCGCCGTCATCGCCAACGAAGCGCATTACGACGCGCTTAAAGCCGCGCTTGCCGGAACCGGCATTGAAGCGGCGGCGGGCGAGGCCGCTGTATGCGAGGCGGCGGCGATGCGTTCGGACATCGTGATGTCGGCGATGGTCGGCGCGGCGGGGTTGAAACCGACGCTGGCGGCCATCAGGAACGGCGCGACAGTGGCGCTGGCCAACAAGGAGTGTCTCGTCTCGGCCGGCGCGGTGATGAACCGGGAGGTGGAGAGGCACGGCGCGGCGCTGATTCCGGTGGATTCGGAGCATAACGGCATTTTTCAATTGTTCGATGCCGCGCATCCGGAGCGCGTCGCCGGCATGACGCTTACTGCCTCCGGCGGGCCGTTTCGCACCTGGACGAAAGAGCAGATGCGAAAAGCGCCGCCGGAACAGGCCATCCGTCATCCCAACTGGAACATGGGCGCGAAAATCTCGGTGGATTCGGCCACGCTGATGAACAAGGGGCTGGAACTCATCGAGGCGTTTTACCTGTTCCCGCTGAAGGCTTCGCAACTCAAGGTGCTGATTCACCCGCAATCCATTATCCATGCGCTGGTGCAACTGGTGGACGGCTCGACGCTGGCGCAGATGAGCGCGCCGGACATGCGCGTGCCGATTGCCTGCGCGCTGGCCTGGCCGGAGCGCATCGAAACGCCGGTCCAGCGGCTGAATCTGGCCGACATCGGCACGCTGGAATTTTCCGCACCGGATGAATCGCGGTTCCCGGCGCTGCGGCTGGCGAGGGAGGCGCTGGAAGCCGGCGGCAGCGCGCCGACGGTGCTCAACGCCGCCAATGAAATCGCCGTCCGGCGGTTTCTGAACAAAGACATCGGCTTCCTCGACATCGCGGGAATCGTTGAACGAACGCTCGAAAAAAGCGATAACGTGAATCTGGAAACGGTTGAAGACGTGCTGGAATGCGACAAAGAAGCGCGGAGAATGGCGGAGGCAGTTAATTAATGCCATGAAGGAGGCATTAGTTATGAATTATACCCCGCCAAATGATGAATCCTATCAACGGCAAAAGAAGAAGGTACAACAAATGGCGTTATCAATCTGAATCAATATAAGAGACTGTAAAAAATATGGAATTAGCTTTACATATTCTCCACACCCTCTGGTCGTTTTTTATCGTGCTGTCGGTGGTGGTGTTCATCCACGAATTCGGACATTATGTCGTCGCCAGGTTGTGCGGCGTGAAGATCGAGGCGTTTTCCATCGGCTTCGGCAAGGAGCTGCTCGGCTGGAACGATCGCTCCGGCACGCGCTGGAAAATCTCGGCGCTGCCACTCGGCGGTTACGTCAAAATGTTCGGCGACGCTTCCGCCGCCTCCACCGCCGATACCGAGGCGCTGGAAAACATGAGCGAGGCTGATCGCAAGCAAACATTTTATCACAAGACGCTGCCGGGCAAGGCCGCCATCGTCACCGCCGGGCCAGCGGCGAACTTTCTGCTCACTATTATTGTGTTTACCTATTTCATCATGACGGTCGGGCTGCCTTCCGCCGAGCCGGTGGTCGGCGCGGTGATGCCGCGCTCGCCGGCGCAGTCAGCCGGCCTCGAGACCGGCGACCGCATTCTCAAAATCAATGACGACGAAGTATCGAGCTTCAACGATATTCCCTATCTCATTTCCACCAACCTCGGCACGCCGGTGGTGCTTTCGGTCGAGCGCGGAAAAAAGATATTTCCGGTCAGGCTCACGCCGGAGGAAGTAACGGAGGATGACGGGCTGGGCAATAAAATCAAGCATCCGCTGATTGGCATCAAAAGCGTGCAGATTAAATATGAGGATGTCGGGCTGGCGAAGGCGATCGGCGAATCCACCCGGCGCACCTATATGCTCTGCGCCTCGACGCTCAAGGTCATCGGCCAGATTATCACCGGCAGGCGCGGCGCCGGCGACCTCAAGGGACCGATCGGCATCGCGCAGCTTTCCGGCGAGGCGACGGGCAAGGATTTTCATACCGTGTTGTGGCTGATCGCCATGCTGTCGGCCAACCTTGGCCTGGTGAACCTGTTTCCCATCCCGGTGCTTGACGGCGGCCATCTCGCCTATTACGCCATCGAGGCGGCGTCGGGGCGCCCGCTGGCGCAGAAAGTGCAGGATTTCGGATTCAGAATCGGCTTTGCGCTGCTGGCGATGCTGATGGCGTTTACCGTTATCAACGATGTGCGGCGGCTGTTTTAACGCCTTGCATCTCGCCGAAAATCGCGGCTGCAATGCGTTTTCCCGCTTGATTTAGAGCGTTTTTTACCCCATGAGTAATAGCCATGAAATTGCCTCGCCTGACCGTTCCGGCTGCCGTGTACAGTCTTTTGCTTGCCGGTCTCGCCGTGCCGGTTTTGGCGGCGGATGCTCCAGCTCCCGCACCGGCGGCGAGCACGGGAACGAACATTGGAAGCGGCATCATCAGCGACATCAAGGTCGAAGGCAACCAACGCATTGAGGCGAACACCGTGCTGTCCTATTTCGGACTAAAAACCGGCGAAAATTTTAACCAGGCCGATATTGATGCCGGCCTCAAGAGCCTGTATGCCACCGGTTTCTTTTCCGACGTCAAGCTCACGCGCCAGGACAATGCGCTGATCGTGCACGTCGCCGAGAATCCGGTGATAAGCCGTGTTGCCTTTGAAGGCAACGATCGCATTGAAACCAAAGACCTGGAAAAGGAAGTCGAACTTAAAGCCCGTTCCATCTACTCCCAGGACAAAGTGCAGAACGATGTCAAGCGCATCCTCGACATCTACCGCCGCAGCGGCCGCTACGCCGCCACCGTTACGCCAAAAATCATCAAGCAGGACCAGAACCGCGTCGATCTCGTTTATGAAATCAGCGAAGGTCCCGTCGCCTACGTCGAGAAAATCCGCTTCATCGGCAACGACCACTTCAGCGGCGACACGCTGCGAAAGACGATCCGCACCGAGGAATACCGCTGGTACCGTTTCCTCAGCGACGATGACAAGTTCGATCCCGATCGCCTGCAGTTCGACCAGGACATGCTGCGGCGTTTTTATAACAATGAGGGCTATGCCGATTTCCAGGTGAAATCCGCCACCGCCGATCTGTCGCCGGCCAAGGACGCATTTTACATCACCTTTGTGATCGAGGAAGGCCCGCTGTACCGTTTCGGCGACGTCAAAATAGACAACACTCTCGAAGGCAAGGACAAGCCTGATCTCTCGGCGCTGGTCACCACCAGGAAAGGTGATATTTACAACGCCGGCGAGATCGAGCATTCCATCGACGCCATGACCAAGGAACTGGGCAATCACGGCTACGCCTTCGTCGACATCGAACCAAAAATCGAGCGCGACCGCGGAAAGCGCGTCGCCAGCCTGACCTACGCCGTCAAGCCTGGCCCGCGCGTCTATGTTGAGCGCATCAACATCACCGGCAATGTCCGCACGCTCGACGAGGTTATCCGCCGCGAATTTCGGCTGAACGAAGGCGATCCCTACAACACCGCCAAGCTTCAGCGCTCCGAGGAACGCCTCAACAATCTGAGCTTCTTCAAAAAGGTTGACGTCAAGACCGAGCCTGGCAGCGCACCGGACAAAACCGTCATCAATGCCAATGTCGAGGAAAAATCGACCGGCGAAATCAATGTCGGCGCCGGCTACTCGACCACCGACGGGCCGCTGGCCAATTTCGGCGTCGCCGAGCATAACCTGCTTGGCACCGGCCAGGAACTCAAGACCAATTTCATGTTGTCCGCCTACCAGAAGGATGCCGAAGTCAGCTTCACCAATCCCTATTTTCTCGACCGCGAACTGGCCGCCGGCGTCGACGTTTACCGCAATTACCAGGATTTCACACTGGAAAGCTCGTATATCAGCGATGTCAAGGGCGTCAACCTGCGTATGAGCTATCCGCTGCAGGAGCATCTGCAGCACAGCATGTATTACACCATCCACCGCAACACCATCAGCAACGTGCCGGCGCCGCCGTTTGGCTCGATCTACATCCTCGAGCAGGAAGGCACATTTCTTACCTCGGCGATCGGCCAGACGCTGGCCTATGACCGGCGCGACAACAAGCTCAGTCCGACGCGGGGGTATTTCCTCAGCCTGACGCAGGAAGTGGCGGGTCTGGGCGGCAACGACCGTTACCTGAAACACGAAGCGAAAGCGAGTTATTATATCCCCGTCGCCCCCAAATGGACGCTGAGCTTCCTCGGTGCCGGCGGCTATATTTTTGGCTTCAACGGACAGGCGGTGCGCATCACCAACCGCTTTTTCCTTGGCGGTGACGACTTCCGCGGCTTCTTTGACTCCGGCGTCGGCCCGCACGATACTGTCTTTCGCGATGCGCTTGGCGGCGACGAATATTACGAAGGCACCACCGAACTGAATTTTCCTCTCGGCCTGCCCGACGAGCTTGGCCTGTCCGGCGCCGTATTCACCGATGCCGGCAGCCTGTGGGGCACCAGCGACACCGGTCCCAACGTCGCCAACAGCAGCGCCCTGCGTCTTTCCACCGGCGTCGGCCTGTTGTGGACGTCGCCCTTCGGCCCGATACGCATCTATGCCGCCGATCCCATCCTCAAACAGAAGTCAGACCAGACGCAGGTGCTGCGTTTCAGTTTTGGCACACGGTTTTAACCCTAACTTTATCGAAAGGACTACGTTATGAAGAAACTTGCTCTTTACTCTCTAGCCGCCGCCTTATTATTGCTTCCCGCCACGGCACGGGCGGACGGCGACCAGATTGCCACCGTCAACATCCAGCAAATCATGAAGGATTCGACCGCCGCCCAGGCCATCCGCGAGCAGCTTGATCGCAAGCAAAAAACCTTCCAGGCTGAAATCAGCAAAAAAGAGAGCGACCTGCAAAAGCAGGATCAGGATCTGGGAAAACAGCGCAGCGTACTGTCTAAGGACGCGTTTGAGAAAAAAGTGAGCGCTTTTCGCGCCAAGGTCACCGACGCGCAGAAGGAAGTCCAGTCCAAGAAAGCGCTGCTCGATAATGCTTCGGCGCGCGCCTGGGGGGAAGTCCAGAAGGCCGTCACCGACATCGTCGCCGACCTCGCCAAGGAAAGAAATTTTACCGTGGTCATCGCCTCGGCGACGCCAACCTCGGAGATTCTTTACGCTGACAGCAAGCTCGACATCACCGACGAAGTCCTGAAGCGCCTGAACAAGAAACTGCCTAAGTTCAACGTCACGTTCAACGAGCAGGCAGATAAGGAGTAAACAATCGTGGCGGTCGTGGTGCGTGGCGTCCGTGGTAAAATGCCACGCGCCACGATGGCCACGCCGTTACGGTTTCCAGGTATCTGTCATGGCCGATAGCCGGTTTTTCAAAAGCAGCGGTCATCTTTCCCTGCGCGGCATCGCGGCGCTCACGGGCGCCGCCGTTGCCGCGGCGGTTGAAGACCGCCGCGTGAATGATGTCGCGCCGCTGGAGCGCGCCGGCAAGGATGATTTGAGTTTCTTCGACAACGTCAAATATCTGGATGCCTTCACCGCAAGCGGCGCCGGCGCCTGCTTCGTGCGGAAAAAATACGCGCCGCGCGCACCGAAGGGCATGGCGTTGCTCATTACCGAAAACCCATACCTGGCCTATGCGCTGACGGCGCAGAAATTCTATCCAGAGCCGCCCGGCGAGGGCATCTCACCCAAGGCCGTAATCGAAAAAAGCGCACGGCTCGGCAAAGACGTCAGCATCGGCGCCGGAACGGTCATCGGCGGCGGCGTAGTAATCGGCGACGGCTGCCGCATCGGCCCTTTATGCAGCATCACCCATACGCTCATGGGCAAGCGCGCCGTCATCCACCCCGGCGTGCATATCGGGCAGGACGGCTTCGGCTTCGCGCCGGGGCCGGAGGGCATTCTCAAAGTACCACAGCTTGGGCGCGTCATTATCGGTGACGACGTGGAAATCGGCGCCGGCACATGCATTGACCGCGGCGCCGGGCCGGATACTATTATCGGCGACGGTTGCAAGATCGACAATCTCGTGCAGATCGGCCATAATGTACGCTTAGGGAAATACGTGATTATTACCGGTCAATGTGGTATTGCCGGAAGCACGCAGATCGGCGACGGCGCCATGCTTGGCGCGCAGTCCGGGCTGGCCGGGCATCTCAGCATCGGCGCCGGCGCGAAACTGGCGGGACGATCGGGCGTGATGCGCGACGTGCCGGCGGGCGAAACCTATGGCGGCGCGCCGGCCATCCCGATTAAGGAATGGCGTCGCCAGATG
This sequence comes from Pseudomonadota bacterium, assembly GCA_028873525.1. GTDB lineage: Bacteria > Pseudomonadota > Alphaproteobacteria > Rickettsiales > SXRF01 > JABDCD01. The sequence continues at coordinate 16,589 of JAGWIM010000017.1, read as the reverse complement.
GCCGCCATGTTAAAACTGGGCAAGAAGTAAAACAGGGTTGCTTATGGACACAAAAAATACCCTGCGCATCGTTCCCATCGAGCGCATCATGGAGATGATTCCGCACCGTTACCCGTTTCTCATGATCGACAGGATCATCGAAATGAAACCCGGCGAACATGCCATCGGCGTGAAAAACGTCAGCATCAACGAGCATCATTTCCCCGGGCATTTCCCCGGCAAGCCGGTGATGCCGGGCGTACTCATCATTGAGGCGATGGCGCAGACCTCGGCGGTGCTGGTGGTCGAAACGCTGGGAAAGAGCGCCGAGGGGAAGCTGGTGTATTTCATGTCCATCGACGAGGCGCGGTTCAGGAAACCCGTCGTTCCCGGCGATAGCCTGCACATCCGCGTCGACAAGCAGCAGAGCCGCAGGAATGTCTGGAAATTCGCCTGCGTCGCCACGGTGGATGGCGTCAAAGTCGCCGATGCGGTGATTTGCGCGATGATTGTGGATTGAACATGCAATACAGTTCATACTCATTGAGCGACGGTGAAACAGCGCTTGTATTTAAAAGCGAGGGTAAGTTAGTGGTTGGCGTTATCACCGATACTGACGGCAGGATAATTGCGCAAATTTTGAATCCTGAAACTCGTCCAGCCGCAGACATTAAGAATGATTCCCCACCACAACATCGCTGTATAACGGTCAATGGCAGGGAATATATCGCCATAGATATGCCGCCCAGTACAGTGACAGCATTTACGAAAACCGCGAACACAGAAGTTTGCAGCAGCGATATGTTGTGTCATTTTGGAAATATGGTGAACAGGTTGCGTGGCCGTCCCATATTCGAGGCCGCACAACATCCCCGCCTGAATTAAGTATGACCCTCATCCACCCCACCGCTATCGTCACTCCCGGCGTCAAACTGGCCGAAGGCGTCGTCATCGGCCCATACTGCGTGCTCGACGGCGAGATCGCCATCGGCGCGGGAACGAAATTATTGTCGCATGTCGTCATCGGCGGGCGCACGAAAATCGGCACGAACAATAAAATTTTTCCGTTCGCATCGCTGGGGCACGCGCCGCAGGACTTGAAATACAAGGGCGAAAAATCCGAACTGGTCATCGGCGACCACAACGTCATCCGCGAGCACGTCACCATGAATCCCGGCACCGAAGGCGGCGGCATGGTGACCACAATCGGCAGCCACTGCCTGTTCATGGTCGCCAGCCACGTCGCGCATGACTGCGTCATCGGCGGCCACGTTATCCTCGCCAACAACGCCACGCTCGGCGGCCACGTCCAGGTCGGCGATCATGCCATCATCGGCGGGCTTGCCGCAGTGCATCAATTCGTGCGCATCGGCACGGGCGCGATTATCGGCGGCATGTCGGGCGTCGAGCATGACGTCATTCCGTTCGGTTCGGTGATGGGCGAGCGCGCCAGTCTCGCGGGTCTCAACCTCGTCGGCCTGAAGCGCCGCGGGTTCGAACGCGACGCCATCCATGCGCTGCGGGGCGCCTATAAAATGCTGTTCGAGGATGAAGACGGCACGCTGGCGGATCGCATCGGCCGCACGCGCGCCGAATATGGCAGCGTCACCGAAGTCGCAGACATGATCGCCTTTATGGGCGATAAGGGCAATCGTTCGCTCTGCCTGCCCAAGGCGTTCCGCTCGCGGGACGTACAGGCGGCATGAGCACCCTCGGCATCCTCGCCGGCGGCGGGCGGCTGCCTTCGCAACTGGTCGAGGCCTGCCAGGCGGAAAACCGCGAGTGTTTTGTGCTGGCGTTCGAGAATGCCGCCGACATCGAAGCCATCAGCCACGTGCCACATGCCGTCGTGCGGATCGATGCCATCGGCCATGCGCTGGGTCATCTGCGGAAAGCAGGCGTGCGGGAAGTGGTGCTGGCCGGGCATTTGAAACGCCCGTCGTTTTTTTCGCTGCGCCCCGATGCGGCGGGCGCGAAGCTGCTGGCGCGTCTGGGCAAGGCGTTCTTTTCCGGCGATGACGCGCTGCTCAAAGCCGTCGTCACGTTTCTCGAAGAGGAAGGATTCAAGGTCATCGGCGCGGGCGACGTGCTGGGCGCGCTGGTGGCATCGGAAGGATTTCTCACCCGGCGCAGGCCAACCGCGCGCGAGGAAGCCGACATCGCGCACGGCCTGCGCGTGGCGAAAATATTGGGAGAACTCGACATCGGCCAGGCGGTCATCGTCGAGCATGGCTATGTGCTGGGCGTCGAGGCCGCCGAGGGCACGGACGCGCTGATCGAGCGTTGCGGCCATTTACGGCGCGAAGCGGATAGCGGCGTACTGGTCAAGGTAAAAAAACCGGCGCAGGAAACGCGCGCCGACCTGCCGGCCATCGGCGAACAGACGGTGGAGAAAATCCGCGCGGCGGGACTGGCCGGCATTGCCATCGAAGCCGGCAGCGCCCTGATTCTCGACAAGGGAAAAACCCTCGCGCGCGCCAATGCGCTTGGGGTTTTCGTGGTCGGCGTGAAATGACATCGCCACTAAAAATTTACCTCATCGCCGGGGAAGCGTCGGGAGACCTGCTGGGCGCGCGCCTGATGCGGGCGCTTAAAAGCAGATCGGATCGCCCTATCGCATTTTACGGCGTCGGCGGCGACCAAATGGCGGCGGAAGGGCTGGCAAGCCTGTTTCCATTTTATGAACTCTCGATGATGGGTTTCATCGAGATACTGCCTTACATTTTCAATCTCGCGGCGCGCATCCAGCAAACCGTTGACGACATCATGGCCAAGCAGCCGGACATGGTAATCACCATCGATTCACCGGGATTCAATTTCCGCGTCGCAGCAAAACTGCGCCGCGAGAACTGCCGCGCGCGCCTGGTGCATTATGTCGCGCCGAGCGTGTGGGCATATAAACCCAAGCGCGCGAAAAAATGCGCCGCATTGTTTGACCATCTGCTCTGCCTGCTGCCCTTCGAACCGCCGTATTTTGAAAAGGAGGGACTGAGCTGCACCTGGGTCGGGCATCCGGTGGTCGCCGAAACCGAACCGGGCGATGGCGCGGGCTTCCGTGAAAAATACCGGATTGCGGAAAACGCGACGCTCCTGGCGCTGCTGCCGGGCAGCCGCAAGGGCGAAGTTAAGCGCCATATGCCCATCTTCGCGAAGGCGGTGACCTTGCTGGCGGCGGAATGTCCAAACCTGGCGCTGGTTATCGCCGTTCCCAAAAATGTCCTGCCGTTCGCCGCCGCTTATTTTGAAGGCTGCCCGTTCCACGCCGTCATCACCGCCGGCGAGCGGGAGAAGCAAGACGCCATCGCGGCGGCGAACGCCGCCATCGTCAAATCCGGCACGGTGGCTCTCGAAGTTTCCCTGGCGCGCGTGCCGATGGTGGTCGCCTACCGCGTCAATGCGCTTTCGGCCTGGCTGTTCCGGCGCATCCAGCTGACGAAATTCGCCAACCTGGTCAATATCATCGCCGGGCGGGAGATTATCCCCGAACTGCTGCAGGAACTCTGTGCGCCGATATTCATCGCCGGCGCAACGGCGGCGCTGCTATCGGACCCGCGGCGCCGGAACATGCAGCAGGAAGAGTCGGCCGCCGCGCTGGCGCAACTTGTTCCTCCCGGCGGACGCCCGAGCGACCTCGCCGCCGAGGCGATTTTACGGACGCACGGCAAAAATAACGCGGCCTGAGCGTATTTTTCCCGCGCGCTGTCATCATACTGAAACATTCTTGCGTTAAGATACAAAGCTATATAAAAATAGCTGTCCATTCATCAGCATCGGTGGGGAAAGTGCATTGCCGTATCCTGCCATTATGAAAGGTAACCGCAGGAGTAAGCGGGGGAAATTCGCGCCGCGCCACGCCTGGCAGGCGTTCCTGCTGACGTCCTGCCTTTCGACCCTGCCGCAGCAGGGCCACGCCGCCGCCCGGCCGGATACCAGCGCGGCCAGAACCGGCCGCGAGCCTTTCATTCTTCCCAAAGATCAGCATGATCTGCACAGCCTGACGGTCGGCCAGATTATTGACGAGTTCTTCTCGCTGAAGGGGCTGATTATCCCGGAGGCAAAGGCGCAGGTGGACTGCACCACCGGCTGCGTTCCCGTATCGAACCACACCTGCTGCTGCCCCCCCGACACTGTGGTAGCAGTAATGGGACCAGGAGGTGTCGGTGGCGGGTTTATATGCGTATCTGGGACACCTACACCAACGCCGACGCCAACGCCCACACCAACACCGTCACCCACGCCTGCGCCCGCGCCAGCGCCAACACCGTCACCCACGCCTGCGCCTGCGCCCACGCCTGCGCCTGCGCCAACACCGTCACCCACGCCTGCGCCCGCGCCTGCGCCAACACCGTCACCCACGCCTGCGCCTGCGCCCGCGCCAACACCGTCACCTACACCGTCGCCTGCGCCCGCGCCCGCGCCAACACCGTCACCCACGCCTGCGCCGTCGCCGGCGCCATGGTGCCCGATAGCAAATGGTTCACCCTATGGTGCCTCATCTTTCTATCCTCCGTTGCCGGGCGGCAATTGCTGCAATCCTCCATACGGTTCTATATTCGCTTCTTTCCTGCCATTCTCCGGTGGTCCAATAGGTACCCCTGATGCTAATTTCATCGGGCCTTTTGATGTATATTATTCCTATGGATCGCTGCAGGGATCCGCATATTGCTGCCTTGAACCTAACGTGCTTCAAGGTGCCATCATCAATGATGGTTCTCATAACCCGAGATTTCTTACACCATTCGCGTGCCTTCCCAAGTGCAATGGTCCTATTCTGTCGGATACCGGCTGCTGTGCGGCACCAAACGTACTTTACCCGGGCGGTCAGTTTTATTATGATCCCTTTCAGAATTCGGGGTTCCCACATTTCTACTGCGTTCCGCCATGCGAAACGGATCCCAACACCGGACGGCAAGGCGTACGTTATGGTCCCGGCGAGGGCACCTGTTGCAATCCACCCGGCGTAGTCTACAATGATAGCGCACCAGCGGTAACGCCCATGGGATACTATCCTCCAGCTCCTAACGCCTGTTGCACTCCCCCCAACCGTCTCTACGTAAATAGTAAAGGTGTTATGGCGTGCGGCTGCGCGGCTCCTAGCACACTGAATTATGGGTGTGATCCTAGTTATGCGTCTTGTAGTGGCCAGATAACGTGGGATCCCAATCTACCCTCATGCTGCCAATACCCCAATGAAGTCCAAGGGACAGTACAAACTCCAAATGGACCCATTGGATCAGGAGCTTGCATTCCACATTGCAAGGTTGCCGGCAACTTCATCAATGACCCCAAGTGCTGCCCGAAACCAAACCATGTAGAATATGCCACGTTTAGTGGAGGCGTCCCTCAAATCGTGACTATAGGTCCTGTTGCTTACGGGTATCCGCTCTGGTGGAAAAATGAAGTAACCATATCTGACCCTGCTGTAATTGCCGCTATTGAAAAAGAGGGCGTTTCGTATCTGTCGAATCCAACAACTGTCGCTTTCTGCGGTTGTCCGCAGATCTCCTCCTCGCCCGATTCGCCCTCCAGTTCCAGCTCCGCTTCCGTTTCCTCGCCCGATTCGCCGTCCGCCTCCGCTTCGTCCGCCTCCGCTTCCGCCTCCGCGTCCTCGTCCGAGTCGCCCAGTTCCTCCTCGTCCGAATCCATCCCCTTCCATTACCCCGACCTGCCATATGCCGACGCCATGCCGCCGGATTACCGTTACCGCGACCTTATCCTCCAGGGCGCCGGCCTACCGCCCGCCGCCTTCGATCCGCAGACCGGCCTGCTGCCCGGGCAGGAGAAGCCGCAGCCCGCCGCCGAAAGCGCCCCCGAGACCGCCGCCGAAAGCGCCGCCGAAAGCGCGGCGGCAAGCAACCCGGAGAGCGCCGCCGAAAGCGCCGCCGACAGTTCTCCCCCCAATCCTTTCGACCGCGCCTACACCGGCAACGTTTTCGGCGCCAAGCCGACGCCCGGCAGCGTCATGCCGATGAAGGACACGCCGATCATCCCGGTGAACCACGCCGCCTACAGCCAGAACCCCGATCTCGCTTTCACCTACCTGATGAACGCGGATGACCAGAGCTTCACCGACATCTTCAACAAGGCGAACAGATACGGGTCATCCAACTTCTTCAAGAACATGACGTTCTTCGTCGGCGGCACGTCGGGCTGCCCGGACAATCTCCAGTTCATCAATCCGCCGCCGATGACCCCCGATACCATCGTCGCGCGCGCCGACTTCCGCGCCTTCCAGGCTGAAAACTGCTATAATTACTACATCCTCAATCACGACCTGCCGCCGGACAGCATGCCGGAAAGCCACCCCATCATGGAGCGCGCCGGCGTCTCCACCAACGACCCGCTCTCGCAGTTCGACCCCGTGCGATCCTACCTCAACAACTGCCAGCCGCTGGTGAACGGCGCCGACGCGCAACGCATCGAGTTCGCAAAAACCCGGCAGCAGGGAGACCGGATAGAAGAACATGCGGGCTTCGCGCCGGTGCTGCAATACCAGAACGCCTATATGGACGAAGACGAATACATGCTGAGCACCTACCTGCAAAGCAGTTGGAACAGCAACTTCGTCGCCTTGGCCAATACGCCGTACCAGCTCAAAACCCCGATCAGCAAAACCTTCCCCGGCATCAGCCTGCCCTGCGTTCAGCCGGCGGCGCCGGTGACGGAATCGCCGCCCAGCCCGTCCTCCAGCGCGTCAAGCTCCAGCTCGGCTGAGTCGCCGTCACCATCGCCATCGCCGTCGCCCGAGTCACCGTCATCATCGCCCGAGTCGTCAAGCGCCAGTTCCAGTTTCTCTCCGTCCGAATCATTGCCTGAATCGTCATCGCCCGAGTCGTCGCCCGACTCAGCGCCCGAGTCAATACCAGCCGTTTGCTTCAACCTGCCATCTCCATCTCCATCCTCGTCCTCGCCGGACTCCTGCTCGCCGTTTCATGTCCCCGTGCCGGCGGATTTCATCTATGTTTCCCAGGGCGGCGCGCAGCCCTATTGCCCCAATGTCGAGCAGATTACCGCGCCGGACAACCCGTTCACGCCGCGCACCGATATGGCCGTGCAGACCCCCACCCTTCCGGCAACGACCGGGACGTGGAGCAATGGAACGCCATATGTGACCGACCGCGACTATTCCGCGCTGACCTCGCTCCAGAACGGCGTCAAAAAATCAACCTGCGACAGCACCACGCACGACGGGTACACCGATTACTACCAGCGTAACGGCAGCGACAGGATCATGCAGCCGACGGTGCAGTGCGCCGTCGTGCCGGTCGATATATTGAATTTCCGCGCCGCCGCGTTCGATAACTGCATCATGCAGCGCATCGACGTCAACATGAACGCCTACATCGCGCAGTGGAACAAAACGGGCACGCCGCCGGCGCTGCAGGATGAAAACGGCGGCGGCTTCCAGCCGCCCTGCGCTACCCGTTATTTCGATACGGACGGAAAAGGCTGCAATGTTTCGATGAGCATCCAGCAATGCTGCCACATCGTCGTCAAAGACCTGGTGCCGGCCAACTTCCTCAAGCTGCGCACCTGCGAGGGTCTGCGCAACGCGCGCGCCAACGACCAGCAGTTGCAGGCCTATTTACGCGGCGCGCCGGAAAGCCCGGCAAGCAGCGCGGCGGAGAGCGTGTCCGAGAGCATACCGGAAAGTCCGATCTACACCATCACCGACGACACCGTCTCCGACGACGCAACCGCCCTCAAGGACAACGAAATGCTCAACCAGGACGTCTGCGCCGGCACCGAGCCGCAGGAATACCGCATCAGTGACTATATCCAGCCGTTTACCGATGCTTATACCGGCAAACTGGTCGGCTACCATATGCCCTACATGCGCTGGTGGGATACCGGCGTGTCGGCCGGCAACCCGCGCCATGGCGGCAGTTTCGTCAACACGCTGGGCGGTTTCGACACCATCATCGGCGTCGGCCGGGAGGAGCTTACCACTATCGACTACAATAATGCGCTCAAGCAGGCGAAGCAGTTCAATGCTCAATCGACTATGCCTGGGTCATCGTCTGAATCGTCGCCTGAGTCACCATCGGGCGCCGGTTTCAATTCCTCAACGCCTGAGTCACCATCGGGCGCCGGTTTCAATTCCTCAACGCCTGAATCACCCCCCATCACGCCGCCGCACCCAAGCCAAATGGGGCGCGTCGGCGGCTGGGCCGAACTCAAGGCGCACGAGATGTGGACGATCCACCGTTCCGCCGACTTCTGCATCGGGCGCTATGAAACGCTGTTCAAGCCTGGCTCCGCCGAAGCCCTGGTGCTGGCCAAGGCCGGCTCCAGTTATACCAGGCGTACCGGCACTTCGTCCCCGTGGTCGCTGGGCTGGCGCGGCTACGTCACCGACAGCCACGGGCAGGGTTTCCCTTCCGCCCTCAGCCAACCGCAGACAGGCGCCATCGTCCCCGGCGGCCTCGACAACGCCCTGCCGGACGACATCATCACCTATACCATCAATGGGCTGCCGCAAATCGCCTATGTCGCCGACATTGGCGGTTATGCCGCACCCGGCACCGACATTCCGCTGGAAGAAAACAGCCGAAGCATCAATGCCGTATTCGACGCCAGTCAGAATCGTTATGAATTACCTGCCAATAACCCTTACCAATTGGCGGCGGGCACTCCCCTGCACCCAACCCGCGTCCTCGTCTTCACCTGGGACCAGAATAAATTCCCCACCTCCACCGGCGCCAGCATCGGCTGGGCAATGGGACCGGAACGCACCATCTATAAAAACTACGTGCCCGATACCTACCGTGAAAAGGCCTGCAACTTAACGCTGCGTGCCCTGACCGACGCCGATCCGGGCGTTACGCAATGCCGCGACCAGGTAGCCAGCGACACGCTCACTCCTGACCTGTGCATGCAACTCCAATGTATGCCCTCCTGCGAGGATCCCGGGTACAGCGCCTGCATGTTGCCGCCTGTCAATGGAGTCAACCAGTGGGATATCGCGGGAATCTACCGCCCGAAGCTCGACGTGCAACAATGCCAGGGCACGCCCACCAAGGGCGGCCAGCCGACTATTTACAACCTGACCGATACCTATGCCTGGACGGGGGATCGCTACTTGCCCAACGGCAATATCGATCCCACATCGAAACCCGGTCTCACCGTCATCACCCAGTCGGCCTCCGGCAATGTCGACAGCAATCTGTGGGCTTACTGTGTCAACAGCGGTTACGACCCGCCGCCACATTGGAGCCGCGGCTACAGCGGCGCACAAACCGGTGCCATTACCCCGTCGTATTTTTGCGGGCCGAGTTGGGACGGATGCAGCGCCGCCGAATCGCCCCAGTATAAATTTTTTCCATAGCGCGGCACCGGAAACGTCACGCCAGCCGATGCGCTGACAACCAGGACTCGGCCTGCCGGAGATTTTCCGGCGTGCCGACATGCAGCCAGTCACCATCATGCACGAGGGCACGGACATGTTGCAGTACGCCGTCGGCGCTCATACCGCGATTATAAAGCCTGTTGAGCGAGAACGCACCCGGCGGCGCACTGCCGAACAAGCGCGGATGAAGAAGCTGTACGCCGGTGAACACGAACGGCGCGAGAATGTCCGACTGGCGGCGGCGGATGACGCCATCGGGACTGACAAAAAAATCACCCGCCCCGTCATAGCCGACGGCGCGCGCCACCGGATGCACCAGCAATAACGCGTCCACCGAATCGTCCCATGTCTGCCACAGGCGGTGCAGCGCCGGAATATGTCCATCAATACAGATGACATCGCTGTTGACGGAAAAAAACGGCTGGCCGTCGAAGAACGGCAACGCCAGCCGGATGCCGCCGCCGGTTTCCAACCGCTCGTTTTCGCGCGACAGCCGGAGGCGCGGCGCGGCGCGGCGTGCCAGATGCGCCTCTATCATCTCCGCCATATGATAATGATTGACCACCGCCTCTCTGACGCCGGACGCAACCAGCCAATCGAGCGCACGGTCGAGCAGTGTTTTACCCTGCACCGGCACCAGTGCCTTGGGCAGGCGATCAGTCAGCGGACGCATGCGCGTGCCGAGTCCGGCGGCCAGCACCATGGCGCGAACGGGCATGCGGCTTGCGTTCATGCGGTCAACGCCAAGTCCTGGGAGGTATGCCGCAGTGCGATAACGCCGCGCTGACTGGCCGGAATATGCCGGTCAAGCCATGCTTTCAGCGAAGAGAGCGCCGGATGCGCCAGATCGCGCTCAAGATGCCGCCAGACGCGCGGCAGGAATCTGAGATAGGCGAATTTGCCGTCGCGCGCCGCCAGACGCGAGAAAATACCGACGATTTTGCTGTTGCGCTGCGCGCCGAGGACGGCATAGGCGGCGAAAAAGCGTTCGCGGTCATCCCCGCTGACATCAAGATAGCGCGCCAGCATGGCTTCCGCCAACTTCGGGCTTACGTCGCGGCGGGCATCTTCGAGCAGAGACACCAGGTCGTAAGCAGCATCGCCGTACACGCCGTCCTGGAAATCGAGCAGACCGACGCGCTTCGTTCCGCGCCGCAACGGCAGCCACATCAGATTGTCGGCATGATAATCGCGATGTACCCAGCAATCGACGGAAAGCGGCGTGCCGGCAAGCGCCTCGCGCCACAACCCGGCATATTCCATATGCAGCACCGCCGCTTCCTGCTTGCCCAGCGCCTGCGGCAGGAACCAGTCAGCAAACAGCATGACTTCCTGCATCAAACGCGCCGTATCATACTCAGGCAAGACGAGCGCCCGCGGATCGGCGAAGCGGCGCTTGCGATCATGCCATTCGGCCAGCACGTCGATGGCTGACGCATACAGCGCCTGTTCCCGCGTGCCGCCTTCAGCGTCGGCCTTGAGCATGGAGGTGTAGGAATCGTCGCCCAGGTCTTCCAGCAACAACAGCCCGACGGCAGGGTGCTGCGCAAATATTTCCGGCGCGCTGTAGCCGCTTCGGCGCAGGTAATCGGCGATGGCGATATAGGAGCGAACGTCCTCGCGCTGCGGCGGCGCATCCATCAGCATGGCCGTTTTATCACCGCGTTGCACGCGGACATAACGCCGGAATGACGCATCGCCCGGCAGCGGATGCAGCGTCGCGCCCTCATAACCGCTGCGATCGAGGAATCCTGTTATCTGTTCCAGCCGCGACGGCGGCGTCTGTTTACTCATCGCTCTGCAATCCAGCTAATCTTGTCTGCCACGCAACACGGCACCCGGAAAAAGTCAGCAGCCGATGCTCCGGACGGCCAGCCACGCTTATAGTAACACTCAGCGCATCCTCAGGCAATTCGCTTTGCGCCAGTTCCGGCCATTCTATGAGCACGATACCCGAAGCCAGCGCATCCTGAAGCCCCAACTCATCAAGTTCTTTATTGTTTTTCAAACGGTAAATGTCGAAATGCCAGATCGCCGCCCCTTTTTCGGGCGCATAAGTCTGCACGAGCGTGAAGGTGGGGCTGACCACCTCCTCCTCACCGGGACAACGGGCACGGATGAAGCCGCGCGCAAACGTCGTTTTTCCGGCCCCGAGATCGCCAAAGAGCAGGATGCAATCGCCGACACGGCACTCACCGGCCAGCCGGGCGGCGATGGCCTGGGTCGAGGCGGCGGTGGGCGCCGGCAAAGTCAACGTCACCTTACCCGCGTTCATCGATCCACGCCATTTGGATAGCTTCCAGAATTCTTTCGTTGCACCCGTCGGGCGTATCGTTAAACCCCGGCAGGGCGACAACCCACTGATGCAGGTCGGTAAAACGCAGGTTCACATTATCCGCCGCGGGATATGTTTCCTCCAGCCGAATGGCGATGTCACGGCTATCCGTCCAGCGCATCACATTGCTCCGTCCATGGCGGACAACCCGGATGACCTTAACCTCCCGGTTATCCTCTTTAGTCTTGTTGCATGGTAACACATCGCGGCCATGACACAAGACGGCCATTGCAAAATGACGTGCAATCATGCAGCATTGCCGCATGCGTATCCACCGAATTTTTGTTCTGCTTGCCGCAGCAGGCGCCGGCGCGCTGGTGTACCAATGCCAGCGTTCGCTATCGGGGCTGACCGGCCCGGGGAGCCTGGCGGAAAGTTTTCGTTCAGGCGATACCGGCAATTTGGACACGTTGCATGATTCGTACAGCGGCATCGGCGCGGTCGGCGCGAACAGGCCGGATACCGCCGGCAGCGCGCCGGATATGCCACCGCTGGAGCAAGACGACATGGCGCTGCTCGTCGCCGCCGCCAAAGGCGATGTAAAAAAAGTAGAGCAGCGGCTGGCGGCGCATGTCAAAATCGACAGCCGCGATGGCCGGCGCCGCACGGCGCTGATGCTGGCCAGCGGGAACGGCCACAACGATGTCATCGCGCGGCTGCTGGCCGCCGGCGCCGACATTACCATTCACGATGCCGACGGTAACAACGCCTTCGATTACGCCGCCGGACACGGGTGGCGAAGCAGCGTGCGATTCATGCTCGCCCATACCCACACAACTGATAATCGCCATTACCTTGAATATACGGCGCTGATGATCGCGGCGCTGACCGGCGACGTCTCCCGGATGCCCGCCGGCACGGGAACAATCGCGTCGGTCAATCGTCTCAATCCGGAAGCACAAGCGCCGCTGTTCATCGCCGCCGGTAACGGGTCGCTGGCAGTGATGGAAGCGCTGCTGGCGCGCGGCGCCGATGTCAATCTCGCCAACCATGACGGCCAGACGGCGTTGCACTGGGCGGCGTGGGACAACCAGCCACACGCCGCCGCGCTGCTTTTAGACAAGGGCGCCGACATCAATGCACGCGACAGCGCCGGTAATACGGCGCTTATCCTGGCAGCGCAGAATAACGCCCAGGCAGCGGCGGCGCTGCTGGTCGCCCGCGGCGCCGACAAATATGCCGCCAACAGGGATGGAAAAACCGGCGGCATCATCGCCGAAGATAAAGGATATAAGACGCTGGCAGAGTTGCTCAAGTGAACAACTGCGCTTCAAGGCACGGAAGTTTTTGGCGGCGGCGGTGCGGTTTTCCCGGCGGCAGGGATGGCATCGAGGCCGGCTAACTGGACGTGCGCCTTGTAATGATCGAAAAACGATTGTGTCTCGGCGAGATTTTTTATCACCTCGTCAAAATTGGTCGGCGTCGGCGTGACATCGGCGGCGGTGATGAAATCAAACATCGGCTTGTTAGGGTTTTTTGCCATCAGCGGGCCGAAGTAATCATGCAGGTATTGCAACTGCACCGTATTGTTCTCGAAAGCGTAGGCCAGCGCCAGCTTGATTAAGTATTCGCTTTCGTCAAGCGTCACCGGCGCCGTGACGTCGGGGCGCGCCTTGAGCATCCCTTCGACGCTGGCGACGACATGCGGCCAATCCTTTTCATGCCAGTACACGCCGAGGCGGACGCGCTCGGCTTCGGGACTATCGTCCTGGCTGAGAATCTGCAGCGCCTTGTCGGATTGTCCGAGATCGCTCAGCGCCTGGGCGGCCAGGCGGTTGCGCTTCATGCGAAGTGGATCGGGATTGTTGCCGTACATCGAGTTCTCCAGTGCCGTGAGCGCCTGCTTCGGCTGGTGATTCAACAAGTAGATGCTGGCCAGCCTGGCGCCGATGTGGCTGCGTTGTTCCTTTTCGCTCTCAAACTGCATCTGGTGGTCGAGCAGCGCTGCCGCCTGCTCAAGCAGGTCAACCGACGCCAGGCGGTCGGCGAGGCGGCCGGTGATCTCCCTGCCGGTGTCGCCCGACGGCGCGAAATTGCGGTATTGGTAATAAAGCGCCAGCGCGTCGATCGGCGGCAGACGGTCGGCGGCGCCGTCATTAAACATGGTGATGAATGCTTCCTCCATCTTATGCGACATGGCGATAGCGGAGGCGGTATTGGGAAATCCGCTTACGCCGTCGTTCCACACGCGCATGGCGTTAACGTAATCTTTCTTTTCGGCATAGAGATCGCCAAGCAGCCCCAGCACCTTCTGCTCCAGGCTGTCGCCATGCCAGGCGAGGCGCAACCGCTCCAGACGATCAATCGCTTCGTTCTTGGTCAGCGTGTTGTGATCCATACCCCAGGCGATGCGCGAAAATTCGGCGCGCGCCTGCACGAACGGGTGGGCGTAATCCTCCGCCAGCTTGTCCCACATATCAGTGGCCTGCTGGTCCTGGCCGGTGGCGGCGGCGATTTTGGCCAGCAGGAAATTGACGTAGGTGTCGATGGCACCCAGCAGCTTGTCGGCATGCAGCGTATCGAAAATCTTGAGCGCCATGTTGTAGTCCTTGGCGTCAATGGCGCGGTCGGCGGACACGATGGCGAGCCGCTGGCGAAATGGCGGCGGATACTTGCTGATATAGTCGGCGTTCAGGGCAAGATAATCATAATTGCCTTCGGGATTGCCCAGCAAATCCGACAGCATGTTGCGCCAGTATTCGACTTCCTTGTTATTGTTGAGTTCGGAAGCGGAAAAATCGCGCGCCGCATCGGCGAAGCGGTACATCAGGAAATTGGCGGCGCCACGCATCGCCGCCAGCCTGGCGCTGCGGTAATAAGCCGGGTTGGCGCGATCAATGTTCTCCAGCATACCAATGGCCTCGGCGGCCAATCCTTCGCTTAGGTATATCTGCGCCAGGCGCAGCCGCGCTTCGTTGGCCGCCTGCACGGTGGCGCTGGTAATAATTTTATAAACCAGATTGTTTATGGTATCGCCGCGATTGGCCGCCGCGCCGAGCGTCCAGGCGGCGTAGGGAAACAGCGTCGGGACGGTTTGCAGCGTCTGTTCCAACGTGGGCGCGACCTCCGGCAATCCCGGCGTCAGCGCCGCGCCCTGCGGCATCGACACGCGCAACCCATCGCGCGCTTCCTCCACCGTCACCGCGTCCGCCTTCTTGTCAATAACCACGCCCTGCGCCGTTCTGGCCAGCGAGAACTCAACGAACGTGCGCGTCATCGGCATACCCAAACCGACGGTAAAGAGCGGCACGACCACCAGCGTATCGCCGATCAACGGATCCTGCAGCGTGACCGGATCGGCCATTTCAAGCGCCGGCACAAAAACATATGGCGGTATCGGCGGATCGGTATTGACGGCGATCTTCAGCACGCTGGACAACGCCCGTGGCACCGACGTCAACAGCACCGCCCATTCATAGCTGCCCTGTTCCTTGGCCACCGACGCATAGACGTTATCTTCCACCGGTATGCGCAGCACGGTCACCGGGGCATCCTTCAACAGTTCCGCTTTGTCGATTACCGTTCTCGGCAACGTATTGAAATCCGACAGATCGAGCGTCGCCGACTTGTTGAAGACGACCCACAGCACGTTGCTGCGAATAAAGGCGGCCAGTGCCGTGCGATCATTGAACTCAAACCGCAAGGTGGCGCTGTCGTCGGAGGCGGAGACGTTCACCTTGATGTCAGCAGGCCTGGCAGGCGGCGCTATTTTGACGGCATCGCCGGGCGGTAATGCCGCGCTGTCATTGGGTAATGCCGCCGCCACAGCGGGAGTTTTTGGAACGGCCGCCGCCGCAGACGCTGGCGCGGGCGCGCCCGCCGCCGGCGACAATGCCGCCAGCTTCTTTGCTTCCTCATGAAAGGCCGGGGTAATTTTCAGTAGTTCGATGCCATTGATATTGTCGCTGACGAAAGTGCGGATGCGGTAAGGCTTATCGAGCGTCAGCACGATGGTTTTCCCATCGCCCTTGCGCTCAGCGCTGGTTACATACGGGTAGAGCCGCGTCAGCAGCGCACCGAAATTCGGATTGGCGGCATGGTCGAAGACGATGGCCACCCGCTTGCCTTTGGCGCTGGCGGTAAAAGTGACCGGCTGCGGCCATTCAAAGGTGATCCGCGCATGGTCGCGGATGATTTCGCCGTAGACGACCGGTACGGACGCCGGCTCATCTGCCCATGCGGGCGCCGCAGCCGGCAGCAGTATCGCCAGCGCAAGCGCAACGAGTCTACCCTTGTAGCGTCGCATGTTTTCTGTCCCGAAAAATTTATTTTAAGGCGGCAGGCAGGGAAAGGCAAATGAGTTCTCTACGCCAGGTCGAACAGCAATAACTCGCCTGGGTTGTGCATCTTCACTGACGCCGCATCACCGCTGAAAAAAGATACGCCGTCGCCGGCCTCCAGCCGCTTGCCGCCTATCTCGGCCTCGCCTTTGGCGACCTGCAGCCAGCCATAGCGGCCGGCGGCCACTGGAATCCCCAGGCTTCTTCCCGCTTCCGCCACGGCGACATACACGCTGGCATCCTGATGGATGGGCACGCCGCCTGCTTTGCCCCCTTCGCTGGCCACCAGCGCCCAGCCTTTCTTTTCGCTGCCGTCCGGTTTCCATTCGGCGTACGAGGGCGTGACGTTTTTCATATGCGGCAGCATCCAGATTTGCAGCAGGTGGCACGGCGCATCGCGCGAGGCATTGAACTCGCTGTGGGTGATGCCGGTGCCGGCGCTCATGCCCTGCACCTCACCGCGCTTTATCACCCGCCCGTTGTTCATGCTGTCGCGGTGCGCCAACTCGCCTTCGAGGATATAAGTGAGGATTTCCATGTCGCGGTGCGGATGCGTGGGAAACCCCTTGCCGCCTTTAATGCGATCCTCGTTGATGACGCGAAGGGCGCGAAAGCCCATATGCGCCGGATCATGATAATCGGCGAA
>JAGWIM010000016.1 GCA_028873525.1 Pseudomonadota bacterium | reverse complement strand
AACAGCCGGGGATTTTCACTCACGATCAATCTGCCGTTGTTCAATGGCAATCAAGGCGCTATCGCGGTAGAAAAGGCGACACGGCAGAAGCTGCATGACGAATACCAGATCCGGCTGAACCAGGCTTACGCGGAAATCACCGGCATTGCCGATGAATACGCGCTAACGCATGTCCAGTACGGCGAATCGCAGGCGAGCCTGGCGCAATGGAAGGAAACACTGGCCAATGCCGATAAAGCGCTGGCGCAGCATCATATTGATCTTTTTACCTATACCAATTTGCGCTCGGCCTATGTTACAAAAGCATTGGAGAACGTTACGCTGGCGGAGAATCTACGGGAAGGCCTGATCGCGCTGGATACGCTGTCAGCACAGGATTTGGAGAATGCCAAAGAACAGAAGGATCCTGCGCCATGAAACGCCTGATAGTCATCACCATCGTTTGCCTGGCGGGTTTTCTGCTGTACCATTATGTTTCCGGCAAAAGCGGCAGCGGCGGCGACACCGAGCAAAGCGGCGTCGCTACGGTGAGCACCGCTGCCATCGAGAAAAAAACGCTGACTGACAGCCTGGAAAGCTACGGCACCGTCACCGCCGCCAATAAGGGCATCGTCAATATCAGCATTCCCCGCGCCGCGGTCATTACGCGCCTTGCCGTCATGCCGGGACAGGCGGTAAAAAAGGGCGATGCGCTGCTTGAACTCAGTCCCGATCCCGAAGGCAATGTCGCTTATACGCAGGCGCTGACTGCCTATAATTTGGCTAAAAGCGAGCGCGGGCGTATCAAGCAATTGCTCGATGAACAACTGGCGACCGATTCGCAGTTGGCAACGGCGGATAAGGCGTTGCATGACGCTGAGGCTGCGCTGGAGGCGCAGAAAAAACTCGGCAACGGCATGGCGGTGCAGAAAATCACCGCGCCATTCGACGGTGTCATCAGCAGCGTATCCGCCGCGCAGGGCGATAAAACCAATCCCGGCACAGCCGTAATGCAGATCGCAGCGGCGAAAGACATGCGCGCCGAGCTGGGTATCGAACCTAAAAGCGCGGATAACGTGAAGCCGGGGATGAAAGTGACAGTGTGGCCGGTTTTCGACAAAGACACCGGCGTGGAGGGCGAAATTACGCAGGTGCAGGGCATGATCGACCCCAAATCGCAGATGGTCACGGCATTTGCCGCTTTCACAGGCGGCGCGGCACTGCTGCCAGGCAGCGCGGTGCGCGCCCGCATCGTACTTTCCGAAAAAGAAAGCGACGCCGTGCCGGTGGATGCCGTGCTGCGCGATGACAAAGGGGCTTATATTTTTCAGGTGGAAAATGAAAAAGCGCACCGCGTGGACGTAACAACAGGGCTGGAGAGCGATGGCTTCACCGGCATCGAGGGTAAGTTCGATCCGAAACTGCCGGTGGTGACGACCGGCAATTACGAGTTGGAGGACGGTATGGCCGTGCGTGAGGAAGCGGCGCAATGACTGCCTGGAACGCCCGCCATCACCGCTCATTGATATTTCTGCTTATTATCGCTTCGCTGGCCGGAGGATGGCTGGCGTTCAAATTGCCGGTGGCGCTGTTCCCCAAGACCGATTTTCCGCGCGTCATGGTCGAAATCGAGGCGGGCGACCAGCCGGTCGAGCAGATGGTGCTGCAGGTGACCAAGCCGATGGAAGAAGCGGTGCGTGGCGTTCCCGGCGCGCGCGACGTGCGCTCGACCAGCAGCCGGGGAGCCGCGGATATTTCCATCAATTTTGACTGGGGCACCGACATGGCGGTGGCAACGCTTCAAATCAATGCAGCGCTGGCGCCGCTGCTGCAATCACTGCCTGCCGGTACGAAACTGACCGTGCGGCGCATGGATACAACGGTATTCCCCATCATCGCCTACAGCCTGACTTCGGATAAAACGCCGCTGACGCAATTGCATGACATCGCTCAATACCAGCTTCTGCCGCTCATTACGCGTATCAGCGGTGTAGCGCAGGTACAGGTGATTGATAATGCGAAAGCGGAATATCGCGTTACCGCCGATCCCGACAAGCTCCGTGCCTATGGCCTCACGCTAGACGATATGGCAGCCGCGCTGAATGCCACCAACACCATCAGCGCTGTCGGCAGGCTGGAGGAGCATTATAAACTTTACCTTGTGGTCACCGATTCCCGGCTGCACGATCCCGCCGATATTGCTTCCGTGCCAATCAAAAACACCGGCAAAGGCCTGGTGCGTGTGCGCGACGTCGCCACCGTCAGCGCTGAGACAGTGCCGGAATGGGTCAAAGTTACCGCCGATGGCAAGGACGCCGTGCTGCTCCAGGTCTTGCAGCAGCCGGGCAGCAACAGCGTGCAGATGTCGGCGGACATCCGCAAGGCGCTGGGCGACTACCGTCCTCAACTGCCTAAAGATGTACAGCTTACCAACTGGTACGACCAGAGCCTGCTGGTGGTGGCTTCGGCGGGGAGCGTGCGCGACGCCATTCTGATCGGGGTCGTACTGGCGGCGGCGGTGCTATTCTTATTCCTGCGCAACTGGCATGTGACCTTGGTAGCGATCATCATGGTGCCTGCCGTGCTGGCGGTGACCGTCATCGTCCTGCAGGTATTCGGCATGAGCTTCAATATCATGACGCTTGGCGGCATGGCGGCGGCGGTCGGCCTGATTATCGACGACGCCATCGTTATGCTGGAGCATATCATCCGCCGCACACGGGAGACGCATCCGGAGCAGGCGACGAAGAACAATCCCATTATGCTGGCGGCACATGAGTTTTTTCAGCCGCTGATCGGATCGAGCAGCGCCACGATCATTATTTTCGTTCCGCTGGTATTCCTCAGCTGCGTGACTGGCGCGTTCTTCAAGGCGCTGTCGCTGACGATGGGCTGCGCCCTGATCATTTCCTTTCTCATCACCTGGCAGATCGTGCCGCTGCTTTCCAATCTCATTGCCGGGCCGGAGAAATTGCAGAATGGGCATAAGCCGGGCAAGCGCCATTCGCTGGCCGAGCGCTATAGCGACGTGATGCAGCGCGCATTGGCAAAGCCCTATCTTCTGCTGCTAGGCATGGCGCCGCTGCTGCTTATCGGTGCACTCGCCTATTTCAATGTCGGTTCCGGCTTTATGCCATCCATCGATGAAGGCGGCTTCGTGTTTGATTACCGCGCCGAACCCGGCACGTCGCTTAAGGAAACCGACCGCCTGTTGCGACAGGTCGAAGCCGATATCAGTGCGATTCCGGAGGTCGCTACTTTCTCGCGGCGCACCGGCGCGCAGTTCGGCGGCGGCCTGACTGAAGCCTTCCAGGGTGATTTTTACGTCACGCTAAAGCCGTTCCCGCGCAAATCCCTTGATACCGTCATGGAAGAAGTGCGCGTCAAAATCACCCATGATGTGCCGGGACTGGATATTGAACTAGCCAAGCTGATGGAAGACGAAATCGGCGATCTGACTTCAGTGCCGCAGCCGGTAGAGATCAAGATTTTCTCCGATAATCCCGATCAGTTGATGATGCTGGCACGGAAAATCAATGAAGATATCGCCAAGGTACCGGGCGTAGTAGACAATAGGGATGGTGTCAATCCGGCGGGCGATGCGCTGGACGTGCACATCGATCCCGACAAAGCGGCGCTGGAAGGCATGGATGTCGCCAGCATATCCAAGCAGCTTAATAGCTACTTAAGCGGCAATGTCGCCACCGATATTCTGCGTCCGGTCAAGCTGCAGGGCGTGCGCGTTTGGATTCCTGAAGCACTCCATGCCACCCGGCAGAACATTGAGCAGCTTGGCATCCGCGCCCCGGACGGGCATGTGTTCCCCATCAGCCGCGTCGCTTCCATCGATACCGTTACCGGCCAGCCGGAGGTGACACGCGAAAACCTGAAGCGCATGGTGGCAGTGACGGCGCGCATCGAAGGGCGCGACATCGGCTCGGTGATGACGGATATCAAGAAAATCCTGAATAAACCCGGCATGTTTCCCAAGGGCGTGACCTACGAGCTTGGCGGCCTTTACCAGCAACAGCAGATCGCCTTCCATGACATGATTATCATCTTCGCTGCCGCCGTGGCGCTGGTGTTCCTGCTGCTCTTGTTCCTCTATGAGGATTTCGCGGTGGCGATTGCCATTATGCTGATGCCGCTCTTATCCCTGGCGGCGGTATTCCTCGGCCTGTGGCTGACCGGCGTCGATCTTAATATTTCAGCCATGATGGGCATGACCATGATCGTCGGCATCGTTACCGAAGTGTCTATTTTCTATTTCTCCGAATATTACTCCCTGCGCGGCGAACACGGCCACGATGACGCCCTGATCGAAGCCGGTGTCAACCGCGCCCGCCCGATTATCATGACGACGCTGGCAGCTATCCTGACGCTGCTGCCGCTGGCCTTTGCCTGGGGACAAGGCGCGGCCATGCAGCAGCCATTGGCGATTGCTATTATTTCCGGGTTGCTTGTTCAGTTGCCTCTGGTACTGATCGTCATGCCGGTGCTGTTTAACATGATGCTCCGTCTACGAAAAAACCCGCGCCTATAACCATCTCAAGGAGTTTTTGTTATGCGTAAAGCCCTTCTGCTAGGAACAGCCATCATGCTTGCTGCCTGCAGCGCCCAGCAGCCGCAGGGGTATCATCTGGCGAAAACCATGCCTGTCGCAGGCGAAGGCGGCTGGGATTTCGTGAGCGTCGATAGCAGCGCCCGCCGGGTATATATCGCGCATAGCACGAAAGCGGATGTGCTCGATGCAGACAGCGGAGACGTCATAGGCGAGGTCATGCCGATTGCGGGCGCGCACGGCGTGGCGGTAGCGCCGGAAGCAGGCTACGGTTTTGCCACTAACGGCAAAACAGATAAAGTAACCGTATTCGACCTGAAAACACTGGCGGCAAAAAGCGAGATCAAGACCGGCAAAAAGCCTGATGGTATTATCTATGACCCTGCGACGAAGCGTGTATTCGTTTTCAACGGCGGCAGTGACAGCGCGTCCGTCATCAATGCAGCCAGCGCCAAGGAAATCGGCACCATAGCGCTCAAAGGCAAGCCGGAATTCGCCGTCGCGGACGGGCATGGCCATGTGTATGTCAACCTTGAGGACAAGAATGAGATGCTGGCCATCGATTCCAGGCACATGAAAGTCATGAAACGCTGGCCGCTGGCATCTTGCGAGGAGCCTTCCAGCCTGGCAATGGACGAGCATAACCAGCGGCTGTTCGCGGGCTGCGGCAATAGTAAGCTGGCCGTGGTGAATGCCAAGGACGGGCATGTCATCACTACGCTGCCGATCGGCGAGCATGTGGATGCCACTGCGTTCGATCCCTCCACCCGCGAGATTATCAGCGCCGCTGCGGACGGCACGTTGACGGTCATCGCGCAGGACGATGCCGATCATTACCATGTGGCGCAAACCATCAAAACGCCGCTGCGTTCCAAGACATTCGGGCTGGATGAGAAGACGCACCGGTTGTTCCTGCCTTCGGCAGGTTTCGGCCCGGCAACGGCGCCATCAAAGGATAACCCCAATGGCCACCCGCAAGTGCTGCCTGGAACGTTTAATGTGCTGATTTTTGACCGTTGAGCAAAGGCAAAGCTTATAGCGGCGCAACCGGAAACACAGATCGGTCGGTTTTTAGTAATTTTTGGCCAAGCTATTGGCTTATGCCTTGATATTCACCGGAGGAGTGATGTTTACGCTTGCGCCGCCGCTGCCGTCACTATCGCCGTCGCTATCACCGCCGGCAACGGGCTGTGCGGCAGTTGTTTGCGTTGCAGGCTTTTGCGAATTCTGCGGCTGGGGTTGCGTGATTTGTTGCAAAGCCGGGGGCAAAGTGGAAATGGAACCGACGCTCATAAAACCTCCTACATGGATTTAGTTACAGACTGGCCAATACATTCGACCGAACAATAACATTTATACCATATCAACCTTAAGAAAGCCTTAAGGTAAGATCTTTTTAAGGATGGCATATATATTTGTTATTATTACGTTATTTATCATCCTTGCGGCGAAGACGCAAGTGTAAAGGTGACATCGCTATCCTTGTCCTGCATGGTGAATTTCACAGGCGTTCCATTATCATCCAGCCAGACGTTGTATTGCTCGTCGCCTGCATTGATGTGATACTGCCGCACCTGCCTTAAAGCGCCGTCAACCATAAGCGATGTCTCTTCGCCTTTGTCGGTATGCGCTTTCGTTATGATGCCCGTGTCAGGCATGAAAATCATATCGCCGCCCGCTGCGCTGATAGACCACGGATTGGCCGGCCGGATGGTTCCCGGCGCAGTGACATTTCCATTGGGAGAGACAATGATGAAATGATCTCCTTTCGCCTGCCCGTCCACTTCGACGGGCTTATCACTCTCCGTTGTTACCCCGTGAAAATAGACGATGCGATTCCCAACCCACCGTTCCATGCGGTGAACTTCCTGGCTATACAGAGTAAACCCAAGGAGAGAGACGCGGATATGCGCTTCGGTGTCTATCGTCATCGCATTGCCGATTTTCCTGATAATATTGCTGTAGGTGCCGATCATACCATACTGATGGTCATAGACCTGGTAGGTATATCGCCGTGGAGAGGCAATCGCAGTATTCCCGAATGCGATGATAGCGCAGCTTGCCATGATCGCTGAAAACAGCCACATCCTGACGTTTCCGCCCATTATCCTGCTGAGCCTCCCGTCAATCGTTCGCTTGCCCCCCACATCCTTAACTGCACAGCCTTATCGCAAGACACCGGACTGGAGGCGATGGGCGCGCATTTTTCAAAATACATCCCCGAAATACTGGCAACGCGCGGCGAGCAGGCAAGATAGATGGGAGTAATTGCTCCTTTCTCAGGTGTCAGGATAAAAGGCTTTGCCATAGGCCAGAACGGCTTGAGCAGGCGTACCGGCCCGCTCGCGCCTTCAAAGGTGATAATGTTGGTCGCCACATAGCCCGGATGCAGCGCGTTGACGGTGACATTGGAACCGTGAAGGCGGCGGGCAAGTTCATACACCGTCAGCAGATTGGCCAGTTTCGCATTGGCATAGGCGCGCATCCCGACGCCGCGCGGGTAATGGCGCTGCATCTGGAGATCGTCGAAATCGATCTTTCCCTGTTCATGGGCATCCGAATTAATATTGATAATTCGCGCCGCGCTTGTAGCCTTCATTTTATCGAGCAGCAGGTTAGTCAACAGGAACGGTGCAAGGTGGTTGACCGCGAGCGTCATTTCAATGCCGTCAACGCTCTCCATACGTTTTGGAAACATCGCGCCGGCGTTGTTGACCAGTACATGCAGCCGATCATAGCGATGGTTGATGTTGGTGGCGGCGGCGCGAACCTGCTGTTGGGACGAAAGGTCTGCAACCAGTAAGTCGATGGCGCTGTTTGGAGATGCCGCCTGCAACTCCCTGACGGCATCTTCGCCTTTCTGCCTGTTTCTGCATATGAGAATGAGCGTTGCGCCCTGCCGTGCCAGCGCCAGCGCGGTAGCTTTGCCGATACCGGACGTTGCGCCGGTTACGGCGCATATTTTCCCGCTCATGGCATTCAGGCTGCCCACGAACGCTCCCGGCTTTCGGCAGGATCCGGCGATAGCGGCATCTCCGCCTTTAATGCCGCAAGCCTCAGCGGAGCACGGATAGGATAAGCTCTGTCCATCTGGCGTATGGCTGCAAGGAAGTAATTTCCTCGCGGACGCTCATCCTCATGCACATCCAGCGAAGTAAGCGATGCCCACGGAACGGCAGGATAGCGGTGATGCATCAGGTGAAGCTGCTGATTCATCACCAGCAACTGAAACGGCCTCGGCAGCGTATAATTCCGGGAACGATCTCTTTCACCCATCGGGACGGCATGGTGCGCGACATTATCCGCGAACGAGTGCCACACGCCGCGCATATACATGGCAGATAGCAACACCGGCCACCATGCGCCATAACTCCATACGCTCGCGCCATACAATGCCAGCGCCATCACGAATTCACGGCGGGTGCGCCGCCGCTTGCTCTCATTCATTGCCAGCGACATGAACAGGCGCTGAATCTGCTCATCCCCTTCCTCAACAATCGGGATTCGATTAGCCATCAGGCGCGCTCCAAGAGTCACGGGCATAAACGCAATCAGCGGCGAGGTCAGCAATCCCAGATACACGCCGCCGAACAGCCGCGCCCGGAAGCCCAGCCATGCCAGAAAATAGGGGAAGTGGCCATAATAGACATCGGGCTGGTCGTAACAGTGCCGGGAAAAGCGATGATGAACCAGATGGCCGAAACGCGTGGCGTCATAGGGCAGCCAGTGCATAATAGAAAGCAGCCGCGCATAAAAGTCATTGGCACGGCGTTTGGGCAGCAGGCGGGAATGAATAGCTTCATGAATCAGCCCCCAGTGCAGCGGCTGAAGCAGGGTGATCGGCACAAGGAACCACACGGCGCGCATCCCGACAACGCGCAGCATCACCGGCAGGCCGAACAGTTGGAACATGGTGCCGCTGAATACAACGCACATAAGGAAACCGTTGAAACGTAATGGAATGATTCGATGGCCGTGGTTGTTCATGCTCACGCTGTTTGTGACCTTTCTAGTTAAGTATCTATCGCTCGATTGATAGACATGCCGAGCGGAAAAGCTCGCGGCTGACAGATAGAAACAATAGCATTTATCAGGGTGAATGATAGCCAAACCGTACCCTGCTTACAACAATAACTCTGTATCAGTTTTGATCAGGGTATGGGGTATTGGCAATGCGCCGCGTATGGCTGAGAAGCGGAATGTAATTTTGCGGCATTCAGGCTGCCATAGTATCAATTTGCCGCAATTTCTCGCTGATTTCTTCACGGCTCATCTGCTCCATCGGCAACCGTAACAGTGCCTTAATGCGCGGTTCAAGAATGCCGTACACTGCGTCAAACCCTGCTTTCCTTCCTGAACCCTGGATTTGGGACGGATCAGGCACATCCCAATGGGCCTTGATCGGCTTGCCGGTAAAAATCGGACATGCTTCCCCTGCTGCCTGATTGCACAGGGTGATGGCAATATCAATGGGTTTGCCGCTAAATTCATTCCACGACTTGCTGCGGTAGCCAGTAATGGCGATCCCCTTCGCATTGAGCGTATCAACGGCCATCGGATGCACGGTGCCGGTCGGGAAGCTACCAGCGCTATAGGCTACGAAACGATCTTTGCCGAAATGGTTCAGCATTCCTTCGGCCATGATGCTGCGGCAGGAATTGCCGGAGCAGAGAAACAGTACCTTTTTCGTTTTTTGCATGGCTGGACTCTTATTTGCTTTTATGCCAATATTTTCGCTACTATAGGAGCGGGAACATGACTAAACCACAGAAAAAGACGTGTTTAGATGAATGAAATAGAAGCAATTAACCAGGCGCTCTTTCTGAAAATCAACGCCAATGCGACAACTCCGGCTTGGGAAATCGATGTGGCGATATTCACCGCCGATTACCTGATTTACCTGGTTCCATTAATCCTGATGTGCATGTGGCTATGGGGAGATCATGCGCGGCGCAATTTGGCGATTAAGGCTTGTCTAGTTGTTATGATTGCCCTTGGAGTCAATCAGGTGATCGGCCTTGTATGGCAGCATCCCCGCCCGTTCATGATTGGCCTCGGCCATGCCTATATGCAACATGCGCCGGATTCCTCTTTTCCCAGCGATCATGCGACCGTATTTGCGGGCATCGCCCTGACATTGCTGTTTGCGCGCGCCCGATGGCTTGGTTCACTTACGCTTTTAATGGGATTGTGCGTGGCATGGGCCAGAGTTTTTGTAGGCATTCATTTCCCGCTGGATATGCTGGGAGCGCTCGTGGTGGGAGGTGTCGTTCTGGCAGGGGTTTCGCCAATCTGGCATCGAAATGGAGCCATGTGTACGCAACTGGCTGAACATCTCTACCGTATAGTCATGGCACGACCGATTGCCTGGGGTTGGGTGCGACGCTAAATAAATGGGAAATCTATGCCGGAAATAATAACATGGCTGCATTGGGGAACTTCTTCGCTGGCCGCATTCCTTGCCTCGCTGGTGGAATGCGTCGAGGCGCTGACGATCGTACTGGCGGTCGGTGCGACGCGTGGCTGGCGTTCGGTCTTGGTTGGAACGGCGGCGGGATTGGCGCTTCTTGTCTTGCTCGTCGCAGTGTTCAATCCGTTATTGGGGCATATTCCCATTCCCATCACGTGGTTGCAGATAACCCTCGGCGGGCTTTTGTTTCTTTTCGGCATGACTTGGCTTCGGAAGGCCGTGCTAAGGGCTGCGGGCAGAAAAGCATTGCATGACCAGGCGCTGATCTATCAGGAAGAAATTTCCGAAATGGAACAAGCCAGCAAACCACAAGGCCGCTGGGATTGGATTGCGCTTATAACCGGCTTTAAGGCCATTGTGCTTGAAGGGATTGAAGTCGTGTTTATTGTGGTTGCGGTCGGAGCCGCGCAAGCATCATTAATCCCGGCGGCGTTGGGAGCGGTAGCGGCTGTGTTGGTAGTGGCGCTGCTTGGTATTCTGTTGCACAGGCCGCTGATGCGCATACCGGAAAACAGCCTTAAATTCGGCGTGGGCGTCATCTTGTCGGCTTTCGGTATTTTCTGGATCGGCAAGGGCAGCGGGTTTGAATGGTTTGGCGGCGATCTGGCTATTCTCGGCCTTATGGCCGGACTGATGATAGCAGCGGTAATTTCTGTCGGATTGCTTCAAAGGCGGGATAGGCATGAATAAAGGTATTATTTTTGCGATCTTAGCTGCCGTGCTTTTCGGCGTCAGCACACCTTTCGCCAAACTCCTGCTCGGTGAAATCCCGCCTGTCATGCTGGCGGGATTGCTGTATGGCGGCTCCGGCGTCGGTTTGTGCGCCTGGATGCTCTTTCGCAAAATCACCCGCAGTCAGGAAGCCATCGCCCACCTCACACACCATGATGCGCCGTGGCTGGTGGGCGCGGTTGCCGCAGGCGGTATCGTTGCGCCGGTATTGCTGATGTTTGGTATCACGTTGATTCCAGCCTCCAGCGCATCGCTGCTGCTCAATCTGGAAGGCGTGTTTACAGCGCTGCTGGCGTGGTTTGTGTTCAAGGAGAATTTTGACCGGCGTATTTTCTTCGGCATGGTGTTTATTATTGCGGCCGGTGTGCTGCTTTCCTGGCAGGAAGAGCAAACAGCTGGCATTCCGTGGGGCGGGTTACTGGTAGCTGCTGCCTGCCTGTGCTGGGGCATCGATAATAATCTGACGCGTAAAGTATCCGCCAGCGACCCGCTGCAAATTGCTGCCATCAAGGGTAGCGTTGCCGGAGCCGTGAACATCGGCATCGCTCTGGCGATGGGTGCGGCATGGCCTGTCTTAACCGTTGCCGTGGGAGCAGCCACGGTCGGGCTGGCAGGCTATGGTATCAGCCTGGTGCTATTTGTGCTGGCGCTGCGCAATCTCGGCACGGCGCGCACCGGAGCTTATTTCTCGGTCGCGCCCTTCTTCGGCGCAGCGGTGTCTTTGCTGCTCCTGCATGAAAATCCGTCGCCGCTATTCTGGATCGCGGGCGCGCTTATGGGTGCGGGCATCTGGTTGCATCTGACCGAGCATCACGAACACGAACATACGCATGAGGAAATGGCGCACGAACATGAACACATCCATGACGAGCACCACAGGCATGATCATGATTTTCCGTGGGACGGCATTGAGCCGCACACGCATTTCCATGTGCATACGCGATTAACGCATAGTCATTCGCATTACCCGGATATTCATCACCGTCATAGCCACATGACTTAGGCCGAAATCTCTTACCGCTATTTTCTTTACGGCTATCGTTTGTCTGATTATACATATCAATGTATGTTTATATATTGATGGATACATATGCCAAATAAACCCAAAATCACCGAGGACAATATTCAGGCGCTGGCCGATGTTTTCCGGTTGCTGGGCGATGCTAACCGCTTGCGCATCATCCTTACCTGCCTGCATGGGGAATGCTCGGTGGGCGACATCAGTGAGAAAACCGGCATTTCACAGCCGTTGGTTAGCCATCATCTGCGCCTGCTGAAAGCCATGCGGCTAATGAAAAGCGAAAAGCAAGGTAAGCAGGTCTTTTGTTCTCTTACCGACGAGCATATCAGCTGCGTGCTGGAGGATATGGTGCATCATATCGGCGAGGAAGATCATGACTGATTGCTGTAAAAAGGCCGGAAAATTAGGAAGCAATATTGAGGAAGCGATACAATGAACCATAACCATTCCCACGACCACGACCATCACGGACATAGCCACGACCATTCGCATACGCCCACCAGTTTCGGCAAGGCCTTCGCCATCGGTATTTCGCTAAACACGCTGTTTATCGTTGCCGAGGTTATCTATGGCCTAAAAGCTAATTCCCTCGCGCTGGTCGCCGATGCTGGACATAACCTGAGCGACGTGCTGGGGCTGTTCATGGCGTGGGGCGCAACGTATCTTGCCAAACGCCAGCCCACCCATCGCTACACTTACGGTTTGCAAAGCAGTTCTATCGTTGCGGCGCTTGCCAATGCGGTGATGCTGCTATTCGTCACCGGCGGCATCTGTTGGGAGGCGATCCAGCGTTTTCACAAACCGGAGGATGTGGCAGGCACAACTGTCATGGCCGTTGCTGCGTTCGGCATTTTTGTAAATGGATTTTCCGCGTGGCTGTTCATGAAAGGTAGCAAAGACGATCTGAATATCAAAGGTGCGTTCCTGCACATGCTGGGCGATGCGGCGATTTCGGCGGGCGTAGTGGTATCCGGCTTCGTTATCCTGCAAACCGGCTGGCACTGGCTCGATGCTGCGGTCAGTATCGCCGTCAGCATGGCGATTATTTACGGCACATGGGGGCTGCTCAGGGATTCCATGAACCTTACCTTGCACGCCGTTCCCGCGCATATCGACTATGCGGAAGTGAAGGATTTCCTCACCAACAGCCAAGGCGTAAAGGAAGTGCATGACCTGCATATCTGGGCGATGAGTACCACCGAAGTGGCGCTATCGGCGCATTTGCTGATGCAGGGCGGGCATCCCGGCGATCATTTCTTAAAGCACCTGTCGCACGAATTGCAGGAACATTTCCGCATCAGCCATGCCACCATCCAAATTGAAATGGGCGATGCCGAATGCGCCCTTGCGCCGGAAAATGTGGTATGAGGAATATGACAGATTGCTGTGAATCCGCTGGTGCCATCACTGCCGCTACCGATCATGCTTACCGGCGGGTGCTTTACATTGTGCTGGCGCTTAACGTCATCATGTTCCTAGTCGAATCTGTCGCTGGCTACATCGCCGGTTCCGCCGCATTGCAGGCAGATGCCATCGACTTTCTGGGCGACTCGCTCAATTTCATATCGGCGCTTTATGTGCTGAATAAATCGCCGCGCTGGAAAAGCGGCGCGGCAATGGTCAAGGGCGGCGTCATCGGATTATTCGGCCTGTTCGTGCTGGGAAATACGCTTTACCATTGGTTGTATGGCGCGCTGCCGCAGGCGGGAACGATGGGGATTATCGGCATATTGGCGCTGGTAGTTAATGCCGGTTGCGCTGGCCTCTTGTTTCATTTCCGCAAAGGCGACAGCAATCGTAGTGCGGTATGGATTTGCAGCCGTAATGATGCCATCGCTAATATTCTGGTGATCGGCGCGGGCATTCTGGTCTATTTTACCGGCTCGAAATGGCCGGACTTGGCCGTATCATTCATTATTGCCGCGCTTGCCTTGTCAGGCGCAGTGCAGATTATCGGCAAGGCAAAGAAAGAATGGCATTTATAATCAAATACTTGTGATATTTTGTCATGCAATTGTCACATAAACTTTCTTGAATGCATGCCGGGGGACGGTTAGACTATTAATATGTCTGAGAATTTGCCGGAATCCTCCAACACTTCCTCTTTTACCCGTATTATGTACGGCGCGCTTGGCGGGGCGGCGTTCTGCGGGCTGCTTGGCATGGTTGGGCAAGGCCTGTCTAATGTCATCGCGGGAGGAGCTGTTGCCGCTTCGTTCGGCCCTTTATCGCTTCTAGCGATGGGCGCGATGATTGTTGCCGGAGTTGCCTTTATTTATATGTCGATGGACAGAAAGGATAATTCCGCTGAGAGGCAATCCGAAACGCGCCAGCAAAACATTTCCTCTCCGCAGCATGAACGTGAACACGCGCTGGCGATGGAGCATATGCGGGAAGGCCGCGCCGATGGCAGGCAATGGACGGATGCAACACAGCCATCCGGCCTGGCGCAGCGACAAGCACATTTGTAAAGTCCTGCGTTTTTCTAAATCACAATGTTGCAGCCTTCCTCAATTTTAAAGCCACCACGTTCGGTAAGGCTTTAACATTCTTTCTTTCCAGCTTATACCAGTGTGATGAACACAGGAACACGCCCGGCTGACGCACCGGCATCCCCATTACCCGGATATTCACCATCGGCATAGTCATGGTTAAAGGGCTGTAAACCTTATAAAACGCTGAATTTTCATGCTTTCATTGATTCTTAAAGAACTCCGTGGTATAGTTGTGGCCATGCGCGCACTGAAAAAATCACTGTTGATAATGTTTTGCCTGGCGATTTCCCTCGCCGGGTTTCCCGTTATGGCGTCGGCGAAAAGTCAGTGTCCTATGGCTGCGAAAATGCAGATGCAGCACATGGATATGAAGGACTGCAAGGGCTGCGTTAAAACAGCCGGTAAACAGGAACAGAAAAAAGGTGGCTGCTGCGGCGACATGGCCTGCGTTGCGAAATGTTCGTCCATGAGCAATGCCAGCCCCACGTTCTTCGGCACACAACAAATCGCATCACTTTCCCTTGTCGGCATAGCGGAGCGTTTCTACGGCTCCGACCATGTGCTGGCCTCCCACCTCCTCAATACCCAAGACCGACCTCCCAAATACCTCTCGTAGGGTAACTGCGCCCGGATTTCGCGTGGCCTAACGCCATTCGTGTATCCGCCGCAAGTCTGCCCTCTTTGCGTTTCCCGCTACGGCATAGGCCGTGGCGCATCAAGCAATACGAGAGGTTTCAATGTTCAGAATTTTTATTGTGGCGCTGCTGGTATTGACCGGCGCGGCGCTCCCGGCGATAGCGGCGGAAGTTGCCGTACAGGATAGCCAGCCGCAGGAAACCGCTGCCTTCGCCCGGCTGCTGGAAAAGCTGAAACAGCACCCGGAAATCCAGTCTTATGCCAGCCGTGCCGAATCCTCGCAGCATTATTCCGAGGGCGAATTAGGGCTGCCCGACCCGATGCTGTTTGTGGAGCAGCAGAATTATCCCATCGGTTCCAGCACGTCGCAAGCGCAGGAAATGACAAGTATAGGCTTCAAGCAGGAAATCCCCGCTTTCGGCACGCGCGGCGCGAAGTCGGAAAAGATACAGGCCGAAGCGCATAAAACCAAGCTGTCGGAAGATTACGCCTTCGCCGCCATGAAAGCGAAATTGATCGCCGTGCTGGCCGACTGGCGCGCCATCCGTGAACAGGAAAAGCTGCTCGACGAACAGGAAAGCCTCTTTGCTTCAGAAAGAACCAGCATCAAAGGCCGCATTAGCGCCGACCAGACTGGCGTCAGCCAGCTTTCCATGAGCAAGGCGGACAGCACCGACGTGAGGCTTATGCGCGCCGACCTGGAGGAAAAAAAGCACGGGGTGATGGATATGGTCACCAACATGGTGGGCGAAACGCCTTATGTCGAGCCGCCGCCGGTGACATTGGCCGCATGGGATAATAATCCCAACAGCACCTATCCGGTGAAAATCGCCGCCGAGGACATCACGATGGCGCACAAGGAAGTGGACATGCGCGACGCTGAGTTCGGCCCGCATTTCGAGGTGCAGGCGGGCTACGGGCGCATGAATAACGGCGATAATGCCGGAACTGTGATGGTGGGTTTAAGCATCCCGCTATGGGAATCGGAAAGCCAGAGGCCGAAACTGGAAGGCGCGAAGGCGGCGCTGCATTCTTCCGAGCTGGATCAGGATACCGTCCGGCGCGATACCGCCGAAAGACTCAGTCACTTACGAGCCATGATCGACATCAGCGCGCAGAAAATCGCGTTGCTCGAAACCAAGGATGCCGACCTGGGAGCTTCCGCCAAGGCGCTCACCTGCGAATACGAGGCGGGCAAGGCAAGCCTCGCCATGATCCTCAAAGCGCGTCGGGATGTGCTTTCCTCCCGCATATCCCTGGCGCAGGAGCGTGCAAGGCACGTCGCCCTGATCGCCGATTTCAACCATTACATTATAGGAGACCCGTTATGAAAAAATCACTCACCTTTTTTGCCCTCTTCCTAATGCTGCTGACCGGCACGGCATACGCCGCTGATGCAACCAACCCATTGAAAAAGCCGTCACCGCTCACCGTGGAACAGGCCGCGCAATTAATGCACGACGGCAAGCCGGTTTATTCCTGCGAAATGAAACCCGGCTGGTTTTCCGATACTCCCGGCCAATGCCCGTGCTGCACGATGGCGTTGGAAAAAGTGAAGGAGATTAAGGACGGCAACGCCGTGTTCGATACCGGCAGCCACTCCATGCCAATGAACATGATGGAGAAGAAGTAATGAAACGCACACCGCTACCGCTTCTGCTGGGTACCGTTATCGGCGCTCAGGCTTTGCTTACCGGCATAAATACATGGTCGCCTTCACACCATGACGGCCTGCAAAAGCTGCTGGGTATCAGCGCCGCGCATGCCGAGGAAGCAGCGGCGGTAAAATACACCTGTCCGATAAACCCGCAGGTTATTTCGGATACGCCGGGCAAATGCCCGATCTGCGGCATGGACTTGGTGCCGATTGCCGGTTCCAGCCATACGCATGAAATGAGTGTGCCAGCAGTTCAAGACCAGTCAGAACACAAAGCGCTTTACTGGTACGATCCGATGCACCCGGAGCAGCATTTCGACAAGCCGGGCAAGTCGCCTTTCATGGATATGGCGTTGGTGCCGAAATATGCCGACGAGGTAAGCGGCGAAAATGCCGGAGGCAAGCCGGTGGTTTCCGTCAGCGCCGAAACATTGCAGAAAATGGGCGTGCGCACGGCGAAGGTCGGCAAGGGAGAATTCGGCGGTGGCGTGCGCGCCACCGGCATCGTCATGGATAACGAGCGCGCGCGGTATGACGTGTTCAGCCAGGTGGAAGGCCGCATCGAGGATTTGAAAGTAAGCGCCCAGGGCGATTCGGTAAAGAAGGGCGAGGTGTTTTACAGCATTGTCAGCCCCGATCTGGTGACGTTGCAGAACGATTATATCGCGGCGCTTTCGGGTGGAATGAAAGACCTGGCCGCTGCCGTTGCCAAACGCATGACGCTACTCGACGTCGATAACCGCGTCATCGTAACGCTGGCGAAGACGCGCAAGGCGTATGACAAGGTGCCGTTTTACGTTCCCGCCGATGGCGTGTTGACGAAGCTCGATGTCAGAAACGGCGCTTATATCAAGGCGGGCGATATGGTCGGCCAGATTCAGGATTTATCCACGGTGTGGGTTGAAGCCGCCGTGCCGGAGGGCGATTTGCCTGCGGTGAAGGTTGGTGACAGCGCCACCATGACATTCACCGGCGATCCCCATTCCTACCACGCCAGAGTGGATTATATCTATCCCACCATCAATGCCGAAACGCGTGACGGCAAGGTGCGGCTCATCGTGGATAACAAGGACGGTAGCCTCAAGCCCGCCGGTTATGCCACGGTGGAATTCGCTACTGCCACGACGACCAAGCGCCTGACCATCCCCTCCGAAGCGATCCTGCGCAGCAGCACCGGCAGTCACGTCATTATCGCGCTAGGAGACGGCAAATTCCAGGCGCGCGACGTGGTAACCGGCGCGGCGGGAGGCGGACAAACTGAAATTCTCTCCGGCCTCAAGGAAGGCGAGGATGTGGTGACCAGCGCACAATTCCTGATCGACTCGGAATCGAATTTGCAGGAATCGCTGCAGAAACTGAGCGCGCCGGCCGCGTCGAAACAAGGGAAGGTAAATCATGACAAATAAAAAAGCTTGGATTTCGTTATTGACCGGGGGTGCTACGGGAGGGGTAGGGCTTTTTGGTCTTACCATCTGCTGCCTGCCGGTGGCTGCCGGTTTTTCCGGCGTTTTTGGCGTCATTGGCGTGTTTTCCTACACCTATAGCAAATACCTGCTTGCTGCAGGGATAACCCTGCTACTGTTGAGCATTTTCCTTTTCTTAAGGAGTCGCACATGCAAACCGCGCAACTAACGTCCACTATCCGCTGCCCGCACTGCGGTTTTGAAAAGAAAGAAACCATGCCTGCGGATGCCTGCGTTTATTTTTATGACTGCGCGGGATGCGGGCAGCGGCTTTCACCTAAGCCGGGCGACTGCTGCGTATTCTGCTCCTACGGCACGGTAAAATGCCCGCCGAAACAATCCCATTGCGGCTGTTCCCATGACTGACAACCTCTCGCACGACCCGACGCAGAGCCTTGTTGCCAAAGTCATCGAGTGGTCGGTGAAAAACCCGCTGCTGATTTCCATTCTGGCGCTGGTGATTTTGATCGGCGGCGTCTTCGCCGTCCAGCATACGCCGCTCGATGCCATTCCCGACCTGTCGGACACGCAGGTGATTATCCGCACCGATTTCGCGGGACAAGCGCCGCAGATCATCGAGGATACCGTTACCTATCCGCTATCGACCGCCATGCTCGGCGTGCCAAGGGCGAAAGCGGTGCGCGGCTATTCGATGTTCGGCGTGTCTTTCGTCTATGTCATTTTCAAGGACGGCACAGACCAGTATTGGGCGCGGTCGCGTGTACTGGAAGCGCTGTCGAAGATTGGGGCGCAGCTTCCGCCGGACGCCAGGCCGCAGATGGGGCCGGATGCGACCGGCGTCGGCTGGGTGTTTCAGTATGCACTGGTCGATAAAAGCGGCAAGCACGATCTGGCGCAGTTACGAACTTTACAGGATTGGTTTCTGAAATTCGAGCTGGCGACCGTGCCGGGCGTGGCGGAGGTAGCCAGCGTCGGTGGCTTCGTGAAGGAATATCAGGTGCTGGTCGATCCGGTGAAGCTGCGCGCTTACGGCATTCCCCTGTCGCGCGTCGAGGAAGTGATTAAATCCTCCAGCCAGGAGACAGGCGGGCGCGTCATCGAGCAGGCGGAAGCCGAGTTTATCGTGCGCTCTAAGGGCTATGTCACGAAAACCGCCGACCTCGAAAAGCTGGTGCTGAAAGCCAAGGGCGGCACGCCGGTTATGCTTTCGGACGTGGCGCGCGTCATCGAAGGGCCGGAGCTCAGGCGCGGCGTGGCGGAATTGAACGGTGACGGCGAAGTGGTGGGCGGAATCATCATCATGCGCCCCGGCAATAACGCGCTCGATGTCATCAAGGCGATCAAGGAAAAGATTGCGGCACTAAAGCCCGGCCTGCCGGAAGGTGTCGAAATCGTGCCGGTCTATGACCGCAGCGGTCTGATCGAAGGCTCGGTGAATTATCTCACCCACAAGCTGATCGAGGAAGCCATTGTGGTGTCGCTGGTCTGCCTGATTTTCCTGCTGCATGTGCGCTCGTCCTTCGTGGCGATTGTTACCCTGCCGCTGGGAGTGCTGGCGGCGTTTATCATCATGTCGTGGCAGGGTATCACCGCCAATATCATGTCGCTGGGCGGCATCGCCATTGCTATCGGCGCGATGGTGGACGCCAGTATTGTCATGGTGGAAAACGCGCACCGTAAGTTATCGGAGATACCGGACGGCACGGCACAGGAAAAGCGCGATGCGCTGGTGCTGGCGGCGAAGGAAGTCGGGCCGGGACTGTTCTTTTCCCTGCTGATTATCACCGTATCCTTCCTGCCGGTATTCGCGCTCACCAGCCAGTCGGCGCGGCTGTTCACGCCGCTGGCCTTTACCAAGACTTACTCAATGGCGGCGGCTTCGATTCTCTCGGTGACGGTGGTGCCGCTGCTCATGCTATGGCTGATTCGGGGGCGCATTCGCACCGAAGGCGCCAACCCGATCAACCGTTTTTTCATTAGGATTTATCAGCCCATCCTTGCAGCGGCGCTACGGACAAAATGGCTGACGCTGATTATCGCCGGAGTTTTGCTTCTCAGCATGGCAATCCCCATCTGGCGCACCGGATCGGAATTCATGCCCGCGCTTTACGAGGGCGATCTGCTCTACATGCCTATTACCCTGCCGGGCGTGTCGATCACGAAAATGAAGGAAATACTGCAAACCACCGACCGCGCTATCAAGCAGATGCCGGAGGTGGAATCGGTATTCGGCAAGGCTGGGCAATCCGACACCGCCACCGATCCCGCGCCGATTTCCATGATCGAAACCTGGGTGCGGTTGAAACCCCGCGACCAGTGGCGACCCGGCATGACAGTGGACAAGCTGATTAAGGAAATGGATGCGGCGACGAAAATGCCCGGCCTGGTTAATAGCTGGGGCTACCCGATTAAAACACGCCTTGACATGGTGACCACCGGCATCCGCACGCCGGTCGGCATCAAAATATCGGGCGATAACCTCGCCACCATCGGCGAGGTTGCCCTGCAAGTCGAACAGGCGGTGAAGGACATTTCCGGCACGCGCTCGGCTTTTGCCGACCGGGTGGTGGGCGCGAAATACCTGGAGATTGAACCTAACCGCGACGCCATTGCCCGCTACGACATCGATCTCGGCACCGTGCAGGAAGTCATCGCCACCGCGCTGGGCGGCATGCGCCTGGCCGAATCGGTGCAGGGCCGCGAACGCTACGGCATCATGCTGCGCTACGACCGGCCTTACCGCGAATCCATCGAGGACGTGAAAGATATTCTGGTTGCAGCGTCCGATGGCGCGCAGATACCGCTCGGCGAACTGGCAGCTATCACCATCACTAACGGCCCGCCGATGATCGTTTCCGAAAATGCGCGACTCAATGGCTGGGTGTATGTCGATATTACCGGACGAGACATTGGCAGCTATGTGAAGGAAGCGCAGAAAATCGTGGCGGAAAAGGTGCAACTGTCGCCCGGCTATTCCATCGGCTGGTCAGGGCAGTTCGAGCAGATGCTGGAAGCCCGCGCCCGCCTTAATATCGCCATCCCCGCCACCATTGCCATTATCTTCGTGCTGCTGATTCTGCATTTCGGCAGGCTTGACCGCACGCTGATGGTGATGCTGTCATTGCCTTTCGGCCTGATCGGTGGCGTATGGACGCTGTACCTGGCAAACTATAACTTTTCGGTCGCGGTAGCGGTGGGCTTCATTGCGCTGGCCGGTATCGCCGTCGAAACCGCCGTGGTGATGCTAATTTACCTAGACCAGCAGGTACGCTATCACCCACCGCAAAACCGGCAACAATTATTCGATGCCGTCATGGGCGGCGCGGTGCTGCGCGTGCGGCCCAAGCTAATGACGGTATCGGTCATCATCGCCGGTCTGTTGCCGATTTTCTTCACCGATGGCTTCGGCTCTGACGTCATGCGCCGCATTGCCCTGCCGATGATCGGCGGTATGGTCACCACCACGTTGCTGACGCTGATCGTGATTCCAGTGGTGTATTATATTTATGAAGGCAAACGATTAGCCTTTAAGAATGGTGAATCTTAGCGCCAATGTTGCATTAAAATTTATGATCTTTTTATTTGCCTGTCCCTTTTTGACGCGTTAACCGTTAATTAATAAAAGGGGAAGCAAACATGAAAGGGGCAAAAAATGGCGGAATCACAGCAGAGAGAGAGAGAGAGAGAGAGAGAGAGAGAGAGGAAGAATGGATGCGACTCTGTCAAGCATTGCAAAAGGCGAGACTCGATTATGAAGTGGCGGAAACAGCTATAGCTGCCTCATGTCAAACTACACCTAGAAAAGGCGACGAAGCCGCAGATACCAAAGATATGGTGCAAAAGAGTATTGAAGCAAATTTTCGCAAAATAGACATATTGAAAAAAATGCGTGTTTTTATTTCCCAACTTGATACTGATTAAGACTTCTTCCCCATCGCCTGCACCTTTTCCACCGTGCGCAGCGTGCCGAGGCCGAGCAGCCCCATCAGCGTGGTGTTGAGCGTCGCCGTGTCGAAATCCGGCAGCGTGAAATTATGGCCGCAGGCCGCCATGACGAAGGCCAGGAACGGCTGGAAAATGAGATGGTAAGCGAACGCCAGGCCGCATACCCAGCCGATGAACGGCCGCCAGCCGGAGACAAATATATTCTCGTTGCCCGCCTCCTGCTGGTTGACGGCGATCTGCGCCTGTGCCAGTTGGTCGTCTAGCTGCGTCGCCTGCAGCATGTATTGTGCGCGTTCCTCCGCCTGCTTCTCCTTATCGGGGAAAGCGCGGTCGATCAGATCCTGTGCCAGCCCGGCGACAGCGCCGATGCCGGTATTTATGATGCTTGTGTCCATTGAACAGCTCCTATCAAAGTGTTGAGAAAGCGTTTTTTCCAGCCGCGCTTGAAACTGGCATAATTCGGCAATGTGGCTGCGAATTCGTCGCGCATCAGCGTCATGTCGCGCACTGCCGCTACCGGCTCGGAAACCACCGTCGCGGCGGCAAGAGTGTGAGGCCCCAGCACTCCGTCGACCGGGAGCGACAACGCGCCCTGTAGCCATTTTATGGCCTCGTGCGCGCCGTGGTTGACGGCGCAGTCGAACAGCGTCCAGCCCACCGCCCACGGCATGTCGCCGCAATGATGCGGATCCCAATAATCGCGCTGGTAGATTGCCTTGGCATCATCTTCGGTCAGCCCGGCAATATCGGTATCGGGATAGGCGCGCTTGCTGATGCCGTATTTGGTTTCGCCGCCCGGATCGGCCGGATCGTTGACATAGCCGCCGTCAGGCATGCCATTCACTTCATTGACCATCAGCAATTCAAAGGCTTTGTTGAAGCTCATATGATTTTCCTTCCGAATAAAATGAACATTTCAAAGAGCATTCCGCCCATCGCCAGGATGAGCGTGGTGAGCATCCACCACATGACGCGCTCGATGCGATCGAGGCGTAATTCCAGGGAGCGGTAGCGCTCGGCACAGACGGCGACATGCACGTTAAGATGCTCGGCTTCGGTTTCTTGAGTCATGCTTCCTCCTGATGATTGTGGGCGTAAAAAAACCGCCTTGGGGGCGGTTGGGTTAGGCATAAAGCTGCACATCGAAGGCGGGTTTCCCTCGATGTGCAGGTGATATGCTTAAAGTTAGTGCTGGTGCCGCCTGTTTAGACGGTAATCATAGGCATAACTGTGAGGATGCTCCGCATTGGCGAAAACAAGTTTGAATATTTCCAGTCTGCCTTCGGTGTCATAAGTCGTTTTGTGGTCGCGCTCTACACCAGCCATATACATTTCCCAATCTTCGGCAGAAATTTTATGTTGGTTCTCGAACCTCAGTCTTGCAAGCTCTAGCTCAGGTTCGGAGGCATTCCGTAAATCAGCCCATTTCTCAAATCCAAGCAATTTTGCAAAAATATGCTGGATTTTCATAAGGCTTAAATTTTCTTCGTCTTCCCATTCAAGATCAAAGAAAATACTGCCGATATCGAAAAACTTTGGGGCGTAATTATAGCGGCTATTGCCACTACGTTCATCGATGTAGGAAGTTTGGGTTTTGTAATCCCTAAACAGGTTTTTGGCTTGAAGTTTGAAATAATCGATATGGTTCACAAACATAATCCTTATGTTGACCAAGTTCGTTATCTAAATGTCGCGTCCGTAATCTTCGGTTAGATAACAACTTGGTATAAGGTTATGTATCTATCGTTTGGCTGATAAAATCTTTGCACGGACGAGCAGGCTTACCAACAAGCACGCTTCTATTATGCTCAGGTATTTGCCAAAGGCAATGAATTTGGATGCGATGCCCCTGAAAAGATCACGCTCCGACCACGGAGGTGAAAGCTTGCGCAATATCGGCAACGCCCGATCCATCGCCGACAGAGGTCATGGCGGCTTGCGCAATGTCGGCAATGCCGGGGCCGTTGCCGATAGTGATTTGCGAAGCCTGGCCGATATCGGCGATGCCCGGCCCGTTGCCCACTATGATGACGGCTCCTGCGGCTACGCTGGTACGTTTTGACCCATCGCCCACAGTAACGAGGGCGATTTGCTCAACGCCAGCCTGTCTCTGTCCGTCGCCAACGGCAACAAGCGCAATTTGTGAAACATCGCCTGCAGTGCCGGTCACGCGGATTCCAATCCAAGCTGGCAGAGATTGATGGCCGATGCCGTCCACGGCACGCTCCCCGGTGCCTGCGTGAATGTTGCCGATAAATACCAGAAGGCCGCGCCGGTGGTCAGGGTCAACGGCGAGGAAACATCATCGACGCCATTAACGCGGGCATGTAGCTTTAGATTGCGCGAGCCGGAATCTTCCTTGCGCGCGCAGGCGGTGACGACAACGCCGTCAATCACTGTGGGCGCGCCAGGAAGATCGGTGGTGTTGTAATAATCCAGCGTGCC
Source organism: Pseudomonadota bacterium (assembly GCA_028873525.1). Classification (GTDB taxonomy): domain Bacteria; phylum Pseudomonadota; class Alphaproteobacteria; order Rickettsiales; family SXRF01; genus JABDCD01. The sequence continues at coordinate 4,712 of JAGWIM010000016.1, read as the reverse complement.
GCTCTGGTTGGTCGTGTTGTAGGTGGTGGTTTGATACGCCTGCCCATCGACCGAAGACCAATTAGCGATAGCGCCGCCCACGCGCGACCATTGCGTTTGATCGCCGATGGCATTTGGCAGACTCGTCCATACCGAGCGCGGCGGCACCAGCGTGCTGGCAGTATCGGTGCCATCGGTGGAATAGGAAACCAAATCGTCAATGACAAGATTTCCGTTACCTACCCCTGCGATAGTGAGGTATTGAAGCGCAAAGTTGATGCCGATGGTTGCCGTGGCGATCACCGTGCCGTTCAAAGCGAATGTCACCCAGCCGGAGTTAGGATTGCATGAAACTGACATCCAGTATTGCGTGTTGGAACTGACCGCATAGGCCGATGACGTCACCAGCACTGCATTGTTTGAATTCTGGCGTATGCGGATAGTGCCGGTACTGTCGAGCGTGATACGGAAGCCGTCCGCGCCCGCGCTGCTTAAAACACTCGGCGGCGTTGCGGTAAATTGTAAAAGAGTAGCTTCAGCGGACGGCAGCAAAGATGAATACCAGCCCATGCCTAAATAGCGTGTGCCGATATTAGGCACCGTCCACATCACGCCCGCGCCATTATAGCTACCAAGATTCAGCGCCTTCGGGGTGACACCGCTGCCCTGCAAGCTGCGCACGCCGGTGGTGGTAGAGATAGTCATGAACTGCTGGTAAAAAACCTGGGCAATCCATGGCTGCGCAATCTGATTAAGATCGGTAACGGCGCCGAATTGTTCGAAGCCGCACGCCCATTCAAGAGATAAAGCCACGGGTACACTCCTTACGTCATAATCCAAAGATACGGCTCAACCGCCGTGGTGGGTGTGCTGCCGTTGCCCCATAAAACTTCCAAAACAACCTGACTTAACGAGGCTTTCGGCTGCCCCGCCCGCAGCACTTCCAAAGCCAGCTGGCTGGCATTGATGGCAACCGGCGCGGCATTCATCGTGCTGCGCAGAACCTCGACCGCCGCTTGCACCAGCTTGACCGAAGGAACGCCGCCACGCAGCACCTCGGCTGCAATCTTAGTTTGATTGACGCCTGGATTGCCTTTACGCAGCACCTCCAGCGTGGCTTGCGTAAGTTTGACGTTTGTCATGTTGCAATCTTCGTTCCGGCCGATATTGCATTAACGCCGCTGGCCGTCCATGCCGCCGATGTGTTGGGGTCGGTATCCTGATAGCTGGCAAAATAAAGGTAAGATGTCGTTGGCGATTGAGACGCCCCCGTCACTTCCGTGCTGCCGGATTTAAGCTGCAGCGTTGCCGTCCGCGCGCCGCTATCGGTCTTGCGAAGCAGAGCCGATACTTTAACACCGGCGATATTGGCCGGTGTGCCGCTCAAAGAACCGAAGCTGTAGCGGTCTTCGGCGCCGACGGTGCTGGAAGTGACGCAGCTTACATCACCGCCTGGCGGCACCTCGTTCGTTTCGGTGTAATTGGTACCCATGCCGGTAACATTGCCCCATACCTGCAAGCTGTACTGGCCGGAACTCATGCTGGGCGCCGTTGACGGCGGCGCGCTTGAAAAAGTGATGCCGGCGGTGTAACCGGCACTCGTCACCGCGCCGGTGGCATCCTGGCGTTGCATGGAAAGCGCCGTATCGGTGACATAGCCGATCCAGTAGCTGGTGCCCGCCGTTAAACTCTGCGCGGTGGTAAGTGGTAACGTTAACGCCGTGCCGGAGGTGCAGCCGGTAACCGTCGATCCGCTCGAAAGCAGCGTGCCAGGCGAGCCGCTGTTATCAGCATACACCGCCGGTTTGAAATTCGCTCCCGTCGACGTGGTGAGCGGCATGACGCTGACGCTGTTCAAGGTTCCCGACACCGGCGCGGTGAATTTACGCAGGAACAGAATGTTGGCCGACATGAAGCCGGACAGTCCCTGCAGGCTGTAATAAGCGCCTATCGCTCCCTGGCTTGGTGAGAAAGCAACCGATGCGTCGCCGGTGGGAAACAGCGTTTCCACCCGGCTATCGCCGCGCTGCGCGTTATTGGCGCTGCCGGTGCTGTCGAACAGGTACATATCATCGAAATTGCCACCTGCGCCGCTGCTGCTACCGTAGAGCGTCACCGTATTGGCGTAGGAATTGCCGCTGGATTTCAGGTTGCCGGTGCCGGTAAACACCTGCACGCCGTCGAGCCAGATGGTATAGGCGCCACTCGACGCGAAGGTTAAATCCCATTCGACATAATGCCAACTACCCGCGGTGATGGCGGTGGACGTAATGGCGATCTGCGTGCCGCCGAGGCCGCCCTGCCACAGCACCAGCTTGCCGGAAGAATTAAACCCGACCGAACACTGGTTGGTTCCCGCGTCGCCAAATATAACACCGCAATTGCCTACCAGGCCGGGCTGCATGGCGATGCCGCCGATCAGGCGCGAATAATTGCCCGGCAACGTGCGGCTTGCGGTGTAGCCGTAGGTAAGGTTCACCGCCAGGCTATTGCTAAACCGACCGGCGACCAACAGCCCGTAACCACCGGAAGGAACGCTTGTCCATTCGTCGCCCATGGTTGAATAGTTGGTGTACATATTCAGCTGGCCGTATTTATCGAACCCGTCCCAAAAAATCTCGACCATGGATTACCTCGTTGCGCTGATGGTGTAACTGGGGCCAGAAAATGTGGCATCGGCTGGGTTTGGCGCGTCAAGCTCCAGCACGTCGCCGGGATTTAAGATCACCTGGCTGGCGAAAGTGAACGTGCCGATCGTGGCGCCGGCGGCGAAATTAATGCTGCCGATCGACGTGCCGTTTTGCTTGATCGGCATGGTGATGGCAGCAGTCGGCGCGGTCTGGCACACGGCGCGGCTGCCGGTGAGGCTGGCCGGTAGCGTAACGGCGCGCACCATTTCCACGCGGAACAGGGTTTGCCCCGCCGTGGGAATGCCCGGCAAATAACCCGCGATATCGTAAGGATTGACACCCGCGCCGGACGCCACGGCAACAACCTGTCCCGCGGCGTTATAGGTGATGCCGCCATAGCTGCCACTCGAACTTAAAAGCGGAAAGCCGGTGCCGACCGGCGTATAGGTATAAGCCGTGCAGGTCGATAAATCCTGCACCCCGCCGCCCCAGATATTGAAGCTTTGCAGCTTAACCGTGATCGGCACGCCGACATAGGCTTCGGGCAGATCGTATTCAAAAACGGCGCCGTCGAGGCGCGCGAATTGTGAACCCGAAGCATGCGAACTGGCTGTGGTGCCATATAGTGCGCGGTAAAGTGTGGTGAGGTTATATAACCCTGTACCGGTCAGCGTCGCCGTTTCAAAGGACAGTAATTCGCCATCGCAATAGCAAAGCGTCCGGTAAGCGGCGGCATCGGCGGAGGTGCCGGATGTCAACGTGCCCGCGCTCTCATTAAGATTGACCGATAACGTGTCGGAATTGTCCGGATTGGTGCCGCTGAAGGACGGAAGCGTAGCGGTAAGCACGCCCATCCGCGCCGGGCCGGTGATGGTGCCGACCATCTGGTAATCGGTGCCGTCCGCCGACAGCCAGACATTACAGCCGCCCCAATTAGGATCGGCCACGCCGGCAGCGCCTCCGGAAGCGGCGATCCATACCTGCGCCACGCCACCGGTGAGCGCCGCCTCCGGCTCAAAAATAACCGGCGTATTAACCGAATCTGGCACTGAAGCCGGGTTGATAGTGAGATTGCTGCTGTTGGTCTGCGATGAATAAGCGGCGGTAGTGGCGATTCCGGAGGGAAACTCCTCGGCGACGATGGTGAGTATTCCCTGTTCGTCCTCTTCGATGGAGGTGATGCGCACCGCCACCTGCGTCATGCCCATGACACTATCGGTCAGCGTCACCAGATCCATCGGCTCCAGCAGGAAATATTCCCAGGACAGCTTAAAGGTATAGGTGTTGCGGATATTGACCGCGCGCTGGCAGATCAGGTTGGCGGCGGTCGTGGCGACGGCGCTTTGCGTGAATTCGTGCGCGGAAATCTGGCTGGCCACGCGCAGGCCGAACTGCTCAATGGTAGCCTGGTCGCGCGCTTCGGCGATATTCGCATTATAAAGAACTGTGTTATCGGAGAATTCGAGGCGATAGCAGTTATAGGCATCGTTCGGATCGGAGCGAATCAGTTGCACCGGATCGGCGTTGTCGGGCCGCACATAATCGCTGTCGGTTAAATTATAGACCGGCGTAACATTCGGCACGAAGACATAGCCGTTGCCGGTAACCGGCAAATCGCCGTAAGGAATAGCTTTCAATACCGATCCCGACCATACGGCGGCGGTGTTGGTGATCTGGAACCAGCGCGCCAGCACGTCATTGGCTTTTTCCACCGAATCCAGGCTCGGCGAAAAATCAAGGCCGAGCGCCCGGCAGTAGGTCTGCCACGACGAATCGCCGGTAGTCGTGGCATTCGGGCCGGAAAACCATGAGCCGTTATCGATGCAGTTCGACGGCAGGCCGACGCCATGAGTGCCGATCAGGTAATCCTGCGCGACCAGTGGAATATCGGCGTCGCCGCGCCCGTTGATGCCCGTATTGTACAGCGCGCCGTAAGTCTCGACTTTCAGCTGCGGCAACGCATCGTTCGTGCCGAGATCGAAACTGGCCGAGCAGAGATAAGCGATATAGCGGTAATTAAGCGCCTGCGCCGCATTATAGGAAACAAGCCAGCCCCACGCCGTCTGCGATGACGTGCCAAGGAATGCTGTCAAGCCCAGCGCG
>JAGWIM010000099.1 GCA_028873525.1 Pseudomonadota bacterium | reverse complement strand
TTGACGAAACCTATGGGATGCTTTCCGCCGGCCAAGCGTGTGCTGCCTTCGCGCTGGAACCCAAGGCGCTGGCCTCTCCGCTGCCGCGTGCCTATCAATGGCTCGACGGCTCGGTGTATGAAAACCATGTCGAACTAGTGCGAAAAAGCCGCGGCGTGCCGATGCCGGAAAATTTCTGCACCGACCCGCTGATGTATCAAGGCGCGTCCGACGTGCTACTGGGCGCACACGACGACATACCCATTGCTGATGACACATGGGGCGTTGATTTCGAAGCCGAGGTCGCGGTGATCACCGATGACGTGCCGATGGGAGTTACACCACGGGACGCGGCAAAGCACATCAAACTCATCATGCTGGTCAATGATGTATCTCTGCGCTATCTCGCCATGCCGGAACTGCAAAAAGGGTTCGGCTTCCTACAGGCCAAACCGGCCAGCGCATTTTCGCTGGTCGCCGTGACACCCGACGAATTGGGCAATGCCTGGCAGGAGGGCAAACTGCATCTGCCAATGCTCGTACGTTATAATGGCAAGGACTTCGGCCATGCCAATGCCGGCGTCGGCATGGCGTTTAATTTTCCACAACTCATCGCCCACGCGGCGCGTACGCGCTTCCTTTCGGCGGGGACCATCATCGGCTCTGGCACAGTATCTAATAAGGATTATAAAACAGTTGGATCATCCTGCATTGTCGAGAAACGCATCATTGAAAAGCTGGAAACCGGCGAATCAAAAACGCCTTTCATGACGTTCGGCGACACGGTGGAAATCGACATGCTGGACGCAAGTGGCGCATCGATCTTCGGCGCAATTAAACAGAAAGTGGTGTCTTATACCTATAAAGACTGACGCATAGCGGCCATTTTCTCCTTTATGCAGAGATTTATATTCCCTCGCCTTCCTTACCGGTACTATAATCTTCTCTCGCGGCGGCCAACGCGGCGATGGCGGCGACGATGCCGAAACTGCGGAAGTGGCAGTTCTCGAGCGTTCTCCACTGGCCGCATTCGTCTTCCGATTCATCGCACATGCCGGTGAATTCCATGCCAGCAGCGTTCAGATTGCCGAACGCATCGCGATTTTCATTGATGCGCCATATACCACCTGCCGGGATGCCGTCAATGAGGTAGATCAGCGGCTCGGCGGGATTTCCCTCCACACGGTCGATGGTCTGGATGCCTTCCTGGATGATGACTTCGCTGACACGCGCACCCTCTTTGATGACCTGCATTTTGTTGCGTTCTTTTTTATTGAGTTCGAGGACGTCGGCAGGCGAGCGTGCTGTCATCACGCCCATGCCGTACGTGCCGCTTTCGGCCTTGACATAGACATATGGCTCGTCTTCGATGCCATATCGCTTGTATTTTTGGCGCAAGCTCGCCAGCACCGATTCAACGCCATGTGCTATACAATCAAGTCCGGCGCGTTCCTTGAAATCCACCATTCCACAGCGGTAAAAGTTGGCGGACAATAACCATGAATCGATCCCGAAGGTTTTTGCAAAATCCTCCATCAGTGCCTGATAAGCGGCAAAATGCACGCTCTTGCGCCGCTGCCACCAGCCCATGGAAAGCGGTGGGATCACCGGCTGCGCCAGCCCCTGCAATATCTCCGGCGCGCCGGAGGTCATGTCGTTGTTGATAACAATGAGATCGGGCATGAAATCCTCCAGCGATAATTGATCGCCGCGACGCACCAGCGGATATTGCGTGATGGTTTTGCCGGAGCGGGTTTGAAGCGTCAGCGGACCCGCAGCCACGAGGCTTCCGAGTCGCACCTCGACACCCGCCCGCTCGAATAGCGAAAGCAGCATCGAGAGATTTTCCAGGTAAAAAAGATTACGCGTGTGATTTTCCGGAATGACGGCGATGCGTTTTGCCGCTGGGTAGCGCTCGGTGAGAAACCCCGCCACGAAACGGGCGGCGCGCGATGTCGCCGCCGGTGAAAGATTATTGAATCCGGCGGGATAGAGGTTGGTATCGACCGGCACGAGGCGTAGCCCCGAATGCCTGAGATCGACCGAGGTGTAAAAATATGGCGCGGCGGCGGCGCGCTTCTCCGCCAGCCAATGCTCGATCTCCTCGCCGCGCGTGTCGTTCAGGATTTTGAGGGTGGAGAGGATGGTCATGATCAATCCCCCAGCCATGCCTGCACGCAGGCCAGCGCTGCCACCGCCGCAGTATCGGCGCGCAAGATGCGCGGCCCCAACCCGAAAGCCTTAACGCACGGCGAATCATGCAGCAACCGGCGTTCACCTTCGGAAAAACCACCTTCGGGGCCGATGAGGACACCGTATTTTCCCGGCGGCAACGATGACAGCAACTGTTTTATCGCCACGCTGCCGCCCGATTCATCGGCAAATAGTAACGTGCGCTCATCCGGCCATACCGAAAGTAACGATGGGATATCCTTATGTTCCTCGATAGAAGGCACATCATGGCGGCCACATTGCTCGGCGGCTAAGGCAACGTGCGCTTCAAGCTTCCCGCGCTTGACGTTTCTCACCACCGCATAACTCGTGTACACTAGATGCAGCGACGAGACGCCCAGTTCGACGGCTTTTTCCGCCACCAGGTCGGTTTTGTTTTTTATCGGCGCGAAGGCGAGCCAGAGGCCGGCGTTTTTTTGCTGCGCGGCAATTTGCTTTTTCAGCAACAGCATTACCGATTTTTTCCGAACGCTGGAAATTTCTGCAAGCCATTCGCCCTGGTAGCCGTTGAAGACCGCGATACTTTCACCCTCGCGGCAACGCATGACATGCGCCAGATAATGCGATTGGTTTTCAGGCAACACCAGCCCCTCCCCTTCGCTGAAAGGTTGCGGAACGTACAGGCGGATTTTTGGGCAGAAATCAAGCATCGGGTATCAGGTATCAGATTTCAGGAAAAAATTCTCTCTTTTTATAAATTGACACCCGGTACCCGATACTTGATATCATGATTCTATGCGGATTTCCTCCTACCTCCGCCTGATGCGGCTCAACCAACCAACCGGCATCTGGCTGCTGCTATGGCCATGCTGGTGGGCAATCGCACTGGCCTCGCGCGGGCTGCCGCCGCCTTCGCTGTTGCTGCTGTTCGGCATCGGCGCCGTATTGATGCGTTCGGCGGGTTGCATCGTCAATGACATAGCCGACCGTAAGTTCGATGCACGGGTCGCGCGCACCAAATACCGCCCATTGGCCAGCGGTGAAGTGTCTGTCGCGCAGGCTTCCATGCTGTTGGTGATATTGCTAGCGGCAGCATTTGGCATCACGCTGCTGCTGGGAAAAGCCGTGCTCTCATGGGCGGTGCCATCACTGCCGCTGGTAATCACCTACCCATTCATGAAGCGCCTCACCTGGTGGCCGCAGCTTTTTCTCGGCCTCACCTTCAACTGGGGTGCGCTGGTGGGCTGGGCGGCGGTTCGTGGGATGGTGGGATGGCCGGCTGTTTTTTTATATATCGGCGGCATTTTTTGGACGCTTGGCTACGACACGATTTACGCGCACCAGGACAAAAGCGATGACGTCGTCATCGGCGTCAAATCGCTGGCGCTACGACTGGGCAATAATCGCTGCGCCATCGGGCTATTTTATTTTTTAACCGTGCTAGGCTGGGTGCTGGCCGGCTGGACAGCCGGAAGCAGCCTGCTGTTTTTTGCCCTTTTAGTGCTGGTACAATTACAATTCGTCTGGCAGACTTGCACGGTGGATTTAGATGATCCCACCTCCTGCCGTCGGATTTTTATGTCCAATGTCCGGCTCGGTCTGCTCATGTTCGTCGGATGCCTCTTGAGCAGTGGATTATAGTATTATATTGATTTTTAATAATTAATTATATAAATTAAGCATTTGTTGTGTGATAGCATGAACGAGGTTCTAAAGGCATCCATTGAATTCCCAATAATTTTAACTAATATTTACCTATTGTATGCGACGATGAAGTCAGAGGCCGTTTCAGCGACCACGCGTTGACGCGATAACAGGAATCAGGATTGGATGCTTTTTCAGGAAGAACATAGTGTGCCATCGCCGCGCCCGTCGGCGCAACCACAGCCAATACCAACGCTGTCGCCGCCCTTTCCTGACGCCATCGATCCGATGCTTCCGCCCGGTCCGGCCATATATCCTGGCAGCGACTATTATCCACCCGATTTCGTCGAGATGCTCGATCAGCGCATCCAGAAAGTCATCCGCGAACACACTTCCGGCGCATTGATACTGGTATCGATCTCCAACCTGGCGATGATCATCAACGCCTACGGACACGACACATCGGAAATCGTCATGCATGACCTCATCAAGACGATCGAAGCGATGCTCTCCCCCGATGGCAACGTGCAGCGCCTGCAACGCGACCAAATCGGCATCATTCTCGCAAACAGCTATTCGGAAGACACCGCCATCCTCGCCGGGCGCATCCATAACGTCATCCAGAATTTCGGCCGCGACAATTTTGCTACCGCCGCGCTTTATATCATCGGCGCCATTGGCAGCGTCAGCTTCCCGCAGGAAACCGCCAGCGCCCAAGACGCGCTCGATAAGGCCTACGTCGCCGCCGGAAGTTTAAGCAGGGCACCGCACCGCACGTTCGAGATGACGCACGCCGAAGCCGACCAGTGCCGCCAGCAGATGGGCTTGGCTAATCACCTGTTCAAGGCCTACAAGGAACGGCGCTTGCTCATGGCCTACCAGCCTGTGATCAAAAGTAAAACCGGGGAAGTCATTCATTACGAGGCACTCCTACGGCTGATCGGACAGAGCGGCAAGATCAGTTCGGCTGGCGCGCTGATACCAATCGCCGAGAGGATGGGCATGATTGACATCATCGACACCATGGTGATGGAGCGCGTGATCGGCGAGTTACGCCACAACCCACAAGTCATGCTGGGTTTCAACGTCTCCAACGTAACGACGGAAAATCCGGTCTGGCTGGAAGCCATTGGTCAGCAACTGAAAGACTCGCCGGAAGTGGCATCGCGTCTGATCGTCGAAATCACCGAAACCGCTGTCCACCGTGATTTGCGGCGCACCGCATTTTTTGTTGCCTCACTGCAGGCAATGGGTTGTCAGGTAGCGCTCGACGATTTCGGATCCGGCTATACGTCGTTCCGTCAGCTCAAGGCACTGTCGGTTGACCTGGTGAAAATAGACGGCGTGTTTGTCAAGGACATTGCGCTAAACGCCGACAACCGGTTTTTCGTGAAAACATTGCTCGATTTCGCGCAAGGATTCGGGCTGGAAACCGTAGCCGAGTTCGTCGAAAATGGCGAAGCCGCCAAGGTACTGATTAACATGGGTGTTGATTATCTGCAGGGCTACTACTTCGGCAAGCCCGGTACCCACCGCCCATGGCTTAACGAGGGGGAATATAAAGAAGAATAATACCAAAGCCCCAAGGATTTTGCCTGTATTTGCACTTATAGTGCTTAACGAAAAGTTTGGCATTCCTCTTTCCAGCATAGGATGTCCGCCTGCATTTACACTTACAAAACCGAGTTCCGGTTTCGTACGGCCATGTGCAACCTAAGACACTTTTGGCGTTCCGCACCATTTCGCTAACTCTTTGAAAAAAATGGTGCCCAGAGCCGGAATCGAACCAGCGACACAGGGATTTTCAGTCCCTTGCTCTACCAACTGAGCTATCTGGGCACGAGGCTAAAACCGCGTGCTGCTATATAAAAGAAAAGAACCGGCCTGTCTACTTTCGTATCGCGGGCTTAAAACCGCCCCGTACGGCCGAATCGGCGGTTATTTGAACAGCCCCTGTATGCGGCTGCCGATGCCGCCGGCACCCTTGGTGATATTATTGACGGCGTTGCCGCCCAGGTTCCTCGCCAGGCTGCTGCTGGCGACCTGGCCGGCGTTGGCGGCGATGCTGCCCAGCAATTGGTCGGCGACCTGGGCCGGGGTGGCGCCGCCGCTGCCCCTGCCGATATTGACGAGGTGGATGGGCGGCAGCGGCGCGGTGAGCTGCTTTTTCAGCAGGGGGTGGCTGATGTCCACCTGGCCGTTGCGGACGTACAGGTTCTGGATAATGAGCTTCCTGCTCTTATTTTCCTGTTTCGCGCTGCCTCTGGCGGCAAGGCTGGAGCCTTTCGAGAGGTTGCGTTCG
>JAGWIM010000098.1 GCA_028873525.1 Pseudomonadota bacterium | reverse complement strand
GCCAGGGTCACTTTCCTTGCCGGGCAGAGCCTCTTTGATTTTATCCCACTGGGCATCGCTGAGAATCTTTTGCATAGCCGTAACCTCCTATGATTACGGCCTTAACACAAGAGTATTACTTATTCGTTATGAATGTCCACACGACCTAGATGGGGAGTTTCATTTCTCCGACTTCGCACGGATAGCAAAATTTGATTTTATCGATGGCCGTCGCCGCAACCGGCCACGGGCCGACGCTTGGGTCCTTGTCATACAGTGTGCCGGATTTGCTGACAAAAATCCCTGAAAAGGCAAACGGCGCGGTGAATGCAGTGCCGGAAGGCACCGCCACCGCTACCACCTGATTCTTTGCGATCGCTTCCATTTCCTCATACTGGCAGATGCCGTATTCCAGCTCGCCGGCGGGACGGACGAAGAATTCGAGAATGGTCTGCATCTCGTAAAAACCGTTGCTTTTGCGCACGGCGACGCGGTCGGAGTTTTTTGGGATATTCTCGACCTTGCGGCAGGCCTTGGCGAGATAGATGCGATCGTTGGCGCTCAAAGTGTCGTTATGTTTCAGGTCGGCATAGGTGAGGCGCGGCTGCACACAGTAGCGCGTAAAGATGCCGGTTTCCTTTTTCTCCAGCGGCGGCGCGGAAGCGATGCCAAGCCGGTGCAGCAGTGAGAGCGTAAAGCTGGAGGCAAGCCGCGGCGCTTCTGTTGACTCGTGCCGCCCGGCCTCGATGCCGGTATGGCTTTCGATATTAGGCAGCGGTGCTAAGATGGTTTTGAAGGTCTGCACGCGCGCGGCTTTCGAGGCGTTGGCGGAAATCGCCTCGGCCAGGCCGTCCAGGATATTACGTATCGGCGAGCATTTGAGGTCGGCAGCGCGCTTGTGGTCGGTGACGCAGACCAGATTACCGCGCGCCGAATGAATGTCCACGATGCCCATGACGTGCTTTCCGACATGATAAAGTTCCTGCGCGCGGGCGATATGCGGGTCGCCGGTCGGGCGCGAAAGGAAATCTTCGGGAATGCGGTTCATATCGGGAAGCAGGGTTTCGTCGTCGGCGAGGCCGCAGCGATAGGCGTCACGCTTTTCCTGACGCAGGCGCGGCGATTTTTCCCAGGCGTCAAAATATTGCGCTGCCGCCAGCGGATTGCCGATGATGCCGATGATGTCGCGCTCCAGCCTTTCCGCGCCGGAGAGCGCCATGGCAAGCAATATGCCGGCCAGTCCCGCCGGTTCGTTGCCGTGTAGTTGCGCCAGGATGGCGAAGGGCGCGCCGGGGCCGTTTCCTTTGATGCGGATGGCAGCGGGAATCGCCTGGCCGCCGATGTCGGCGTAGCTTCCGCAAATGACGCTGCAGGCCTTGCGCAAATCGGCCAGCGTTAGTTCGTGGGCGAAGAATTGTTCGGTAAAATCGCCGCCGCCGGAAAAATCGTGATTGAAAATGTTGGTTAAAAGCGTCTTCATGGCATCATGCTAAACGATTCTATACAGGAAGTCATCTTCGTTGGGTGGCCGGGGCCGACGCATCACTACGGCGGTCTTTCCGGCGACAACGTGGCGGCCACGGCCAGCCGCGGCGATATTTCGCATCCCGCGCAGGCGGCGCGGCAGACCTTGGAGCTTATTCGCCTGTTGCAATCGCTCGGCCAGACGGTGGCCGTATTACCGCCGCAATTGCGCCCGCACCTGCCGCTTTTGCGCGAGCATTTCGCCGGCGCGGACGATGAGGTTATCCGGCAGGCGGCAAGGGAAAAGCCGGAGTTGCTGGAAAAGGCTGCGTCCTCCTCGGCGATGTGGACGGCCAATGCGGCTACCGCAACGCCCGCCGTGGATTCTGCCGATGGAATGTTGCATATCACGCCCGCCAATCTGTTTACCCATCTGCACCGGCGCATCGAAGCGGCGGATACGTACCGCGTGCTGGCCGCCATATTCAGAGAGGTGCCGCGCTCTATCGTGCACCCGCCGCCGGCCGCTGGCGAAGGATCGCCCGACGAAGGTGCGGCCAACCATATGCGCCTGTCGCCGCGCCACGCCGATAAGGGGCTGCATATCTTCGTCTATGGCGAAAATGGCCGCCAGAGCTTGTCCGCCTCGCAAGTGATAAAAACGGAGCATGAAATACCGGACGCAGAGGCGCTGTTCATCCGCCAGAACCCGGAGGCCGTTCGCCAGGGCGTGTTCCATAACGATGTCATCGCCGTCAGCAACGCGCATGTCTTGATTGCACATGAACGGGCCTATGCGCGCGCAGATTTTAGCCGCATCGCGCAGGCATACACCGCGCTGCATCCGGGAAAAGAATTGGCCATGATTACTATCGGCGAGGAAGCCTTATCGGTCGAGGAGGCCGTACGTGCGTACGTATTTAACAGCCAGATTGTAACCACGCCCAATGGGATGATGGCGATGATTGCACCGATGGAAACAAAGACGCTTTATGGCGGAAAAGCGGCGGCGTTTTTAGAGCGCGTTCGTGCCGGAAGCGATAATCCGATTGATGAGGTTCATTATGTCGATTTGCGCCAGAGCATGAAAAATGGCGGCGGACCTGCCTGCCTGCGGCTGCGCGTGCCGATGACGGCGGCGCAGGTTGCCGCGATGCAACATGGCACGCGTGTGCTGGCCGATGAGGCATTGCTTTCAGCGCTGGAAAAAAATATCGAAAAATATTACCCGGAAGCATTATCGCCGCAGGATTTGGGCAATCCCGAACTGTATCATGGGTGCAAGGCGCTGCTTGCGGAACTGTCGGCGGCGATGGGATTGCCGCTTCTTTAATCCCTCTCCCTTCGGGAGGGGGGTATCCGCCGCAGCCCGGAGGGAGAAGCAGAAGCTTTCCCCGGCAATCTGGAAAACAACCAATCTGTCAGTGCCGGCGACAAACAACTGAGCAGCCACAGCGGAAAATAAAGCGCGAACGGGAACACGATGCGCGTTTTATTTTTAGCAAGCCCTTTTGCGATAATGCCCGCCGCCTTGTCGGCATTCATCATGAAGGGCATCGGAAAATCGTTATCCGCCGTCATCGGCGTTTTCACATACCCCGGGCAGATGACCGATACCTCCACGCCCTGCGCGGCGTACAGCCCGCGCCATGCTTCGCCGAGCGCGCGGACGCACATTTTGCTGGCGCTGTAGGCCGGGCAACTCGGCAGTCCGCGGAATCCGGCGAGCGAACTCATCACGGCAATCTGGCCGCGCCGCCGTGCCGTCATGCGCGGAAGCAACGGCTCTACCGTATTGACAACGCCATCGATATTGACGGCAAAAATCCCGCGCAACTGTGCCTCGCCTTCACCATGAATACCGGTGCCGGCGGAAATTCCGGCGTTGGCGATGACCAAATCTATAGGCGAAATTTTATCACTTTTTTCCAGCCAGTTTTTCGTGGCTTCCGCATCGGTAACATCGCATAGTTCCCCATGTACGGCGGCGCCTTTGCTGCGGCACGCCGCCGCCGTTTCTTCCAGCCGCTGCCGGTTGCGCCCCTGCAAATGCAAGGTGATTCCGGTACTTGCGTAAAACTCGGCCAGCGCCGCACCTAAACCGCTGCTGGCACCGGTGATGACGATATTTTTGGGATTTTTCATAAAAAAATAACTATTTTTTTGCTATAATGAAACGGTAGCGGAGAGTATCAGATAGAAGAATAAAAACAGCAGGAAAATATGAGCAGGAAATCCCTTTGCGTCTTTTGCGGCGCGTCCAATTCTGTCCCCAAAAAATTCCTCGATATCGGCGCATCCTTCGGCAAAATGATGGCCGGGCGCGACCTCACCCTGGTCTATGGCGGCGGCGATTGCGGCGTCATGGGCGCTATCGCCAACGCGGTGATGAAGCACGGCGGGCACGTCACCGGCGTCTTCCCTGAATCGCTGCGCAACATCGAAAACGAGCACCAGTCGCTATCGGAAATCATCATCGTCGGCACCATGCACGAGCGCAAGATGGGCATGTTCGAGCGTTCCGACGCCTTCATCATTTTCCCGGGCGGCTTCGGCACGATGGACGAGATGTTCGAGATCCTCACCTGGAAAGTGCTGCTGCTGCATGACAAGCCGATCATCATTTTCAATTACCAGCATTACTGGGACCCCCTGATTGCGCTGATGAAGAACATCATCGAGACCGGTTTCGCCCAGCCGCAGACCGCGACCTATTACCACGTGGTGACCGAGCTGGAACAAATCCTCGACGTGCTGGAGTTTTAAGCCATCCCCGCGCTTGCCCGCCCCGGTGAAGCCAGGTCGCGGGGTCCGGTGGCGTTTTCTTTCCCGTTTCCCCCTGCATGAAAATCCATTATGTTACGGGCATGGATGCCGTGCTTGCAACGAGAGAACATTCCGCCACCCACCCGCAGACCGGACGCGAATGGGTTTTCCGCGACGCCGATGAGCGTGTCGCGCTGTCGCTTTCGCAGCGGCTCGGTCTTCCCGATGTGGTGGCGCGAATTTTGTCGGCGCGCGGCGTGACCCTCGCGGAGGCCGACGCCTTCTTAAACCCCAGCCTCAAAATCTCGCTGCCCGATCCCTCCCACCTGATGGATATGGATGCGGCGGCGGAGCGTGTCGCGTCAGGCGTCATCGCCGGTGAGCGCATCGCCCTGTTCGGTGATTACGATGTCGACGGTGCAACTTCCACCGCGCTGCTGGCGCGCTACCTGCGGGCGCTGGGACAAAACCCTATCATCTATATCCCCGACCGCATGAGCGAAGGCTACGGTCCCAACGCCCCGGCGCTGCTGGCGTTGAAAGAACGCGGTGCGGCGCTTGTCCTCACGCTCGACGGCGGCACGCTGGCGTACGAGCCTCTGCAGGCAGCATATGAGGCGGGGCTGGATGTCATCGTTATCGATCACCATGCCGGGGCGGCGCAAAAGCCTGCCTGTTACGCGCTGGTCAACCCCAACCGAATCGATGAAACGTCGCCGCACCGGCAACTGGCGGCGGTGGGTGTGGCATTCCTGCTGGCGGTGGCTATCAATCGGAAATTAAGAGAGCGGAGATTTTTCAAGGTGACAGAAAAATCCGACACCCGACACCCGACATCCGTCACCCCGGCGGTTGCCGAGCCAGACCTCCGCCCGCTGCTCGACCTCGTGGCGCTGGGGACGATTTGCGATGTCGTGCCGCTCGTCGGCGTCAACCGGGCGCTGGTGGCGCAGGGACTGAAAGTGATGGCGGCGCGGGGCAACCTCGGCATCCGCACGCTGCTCGATCTGGCCAAGGTGGACGAAAAACCCGGCGTGTATCATGCCGGCTTCATCATCGGTCCGCGCATCAACGCCGGCGGGCGCGTCGGCCGGTCCGACCTCGGCGCGCGGCTGTTGCTGACGGAAGACGAGGCGGAGGCTCTGGAACTGGCGCGCGAGCTGGACAGGCATAACGCCGAGCGCAAGGCCATCGAGGCGATGGTGCTGGAACAGGCCTTCGCGCAGGCCGAAGCCGCCGATCCGGCAAATCCCATCCTTATCGTAGCCAGTCAGGGCTGGCATCCGGGCGTCATCGGCATTGTGGCGGGCAGGCTCAAGGAACGCTTTTACAAGCCGGTGGCGGTCATCGCGCTTGAAAACGGCATCGGCAAGGCATCGGCGCGGTCGGTGGCGGGGTTTGATTTCGGCGCGGCGGTGATTGCCGCGCGCGAGGCGGGATTGCTGGTCGCCGGCGGCGGTCATGCCATGGCGGCGGGGTTTACCGTCCTGGAGGCGAAAATTCCGGCGCTCACGGAATTCCTGGCAAGCCGCATTGATAACCGTGACCTCGGCGCGCGGCCGCTGCTGCTTGACGGCAGCCTGAGCCTCGCCGGGGCGACCGCGGAATTGGCCTCGAGCCTCGAGCGTTTAGGCCCGTTCGGGCAGGGCAACCCGCATGTGCGGCTGGTGATTCGAAATGCGGTGAACCTCAAACCGGAATGGACAGGTACCGGTGAGCATCTCAAAACGCTGCTGATTGACCGCTTAAGCAATGCGCGGCTTTCGGCCATCGCCTTCCGTTGTGTCGGCACGCCGCTGGGCGATGCGCTGCTATCGACGCGCGGCAAAGAAATCAACGTCGCCGGCCAGCTCCGCTTATCGGAATGGAACGGCAAGCCGCAGGTGAGTTTGATGATTGAGGATATCGCTATCCCGGCGTAAAAGCTTC
>JAGWIM010000015.1 GCA_028873525.1 Pseudomonadota bacterium | reverse complement strand
GCCCGCCCGCTCGACTGCGTGACCGTCGTCACCGTCCCGCGCTGCGCAATCACCGCCTGGCCGGCAGAAACCACCCCGCCGGAAGGAAGCGCATATGCCCCCGCCGGCGCGTATAACGCCGCCAGCGCAACCGCAATCGCCGATGTCGAGCGCAGGTGACGCAGAACTACGGGCGCGCGGACAGGCATGATGCTAATTGCAAATAGAGCTATATTGCTAACCCTACTGCATAATCAGTTAAAAAATGATAAACGCCGGTGGCCGGTCAGCATATGACGGCGGCCAAGGCTGGTGGGCCGTGCAGGGATCGAACCTGCGACAAGCTGATTAAGAGTCAGCTGCTCTACCAACTGAGCTAACGGCCCCAACGAAGACAGGCCGAGGTGATATTCCATGCGGCGGGAAATGTAAACATCTTTCAAGGCAAAAGGGCATTCATTTTATCATGGTTTTTTGCCGGCTGCCAGATATTTCAGACGATGGTGAGCAGCGGATTTTTGCTGATTGCACCGACAATGTGTAGTATAATCGGGGTATGAGCGACTTGTCCCTGATGCTGCGGGATTATCGGCTGACCACCGCCGAAATCCTCTATCATCTGCCCGACCACCCGGCGCTCTTGCAAAGTTATGTCTGGCAACAGCTCGACATCGCCCCGCGCTTTCCGGTACTCAATAAATTCCTGGATTTCTGGGAGCGGGAAATTGAGGGGAAACTGCACTCGGTGAAAATTGCCAGCAGCCGGCTCGTTATTCCGGCGCAATTTGTCTATTGTAAAGGCGAATTACGAATCCATTGACGCAGAAATTGGCGGACTAAGCCTCTTCGTTCTCTTCCTCTTCTTCTTCCGAAGCGGCACGGCGGGATTTGCGGCCGTTATCCAGCTTGGTCTTGACCAGTTTGCCCTTCTGTTCGTCCCAGGCATACTGATAGACAACGGTCTTGGTGCCAGTGGTGACGATGTCACCGTTGGCCAGTTGCAGAACGTCAAAACCTTTCTGCAGCGCTTCCTGTATCAGTGTCGAAGACTGGCGCAGGTACCGCGGATCGAGCATCATGTTGGTGATTTCCGGTTCCACTTCCGCAATTTTCCTGGTAGCGGCGGAAATAATCCGTTTGGAAGGAAGATCAATCTTTTTCATCGGCGGATCCTTGTAAAAATACATGGTTAATTTTTATTCTCATCGCTGCCGGTACAGCACAGGATTCCAGCAACAGGAGAGAAACTATATATAATTCCCTCAGTCCTCCACGGTGTAGATAATTTGCGGGGTATTGTCAACTTGTATCAACAAAAAATTACCCGCGACAACCGGTCTGTTAATAATAACCACCGCGCCGCACCAAAAATCGGTGCGCGGCGCGGTTGCGGTGATTATGCTACTGTATAATCTGGTCGAGAGCGTTGAGCAACGAGTTAGCTGTCGAAATCACCTTGGTGTTGGCCTCGTAGGCACGTAGCGCTACAATCATATTGGTTAACTGCGTCGCAAGATCGACGTTGGATTGCTCGAGTGCGCCCGAGGAAATGGTGCCAACACCGCTCGACCCCGACTGCTTGAGGTTGACGACGCCTGAACCCGATGTCTGAGCGTAAGCATTGCCGTCCACGCCCTGCAACTGGTTAGGATCGGCAAACGCCGCCAGCGGAATCTGATACAATTTCTGGGTCTGGCCATTATTGTAACTGGCAGTGATGATGCCGGAGGAATTAATTGAGATACCGGTCAATTGCCCCACCGGCGTACCATTCTGGTTGACGAAATTGACGTTGTAGCTGCTGTTGAACTGGCTCAGGCCGTCGGTCTTATTGGCCGTACCCCAGTTGAAGGTCAGCGTGGCCGGCGAGGCACCATCCGTCCAGTCGACGGTCACCGGCGCCGACAATGACGAACTGACACTGCGCAAGGTGCCGTCGCCGTTGAATGTCATCGTACCGTTGGCAACCTGGCCATTGGGAAGCGACGACACCACGTCTCCCGCCGGCTGGGCATAAATTTCCACCGCCCAGGCATTGGTGCCGGTCTTGAGAAAAGCAACGTTAAGGTTATGTGCAGTGCCCTGTGCGTCATACACGGTCACCGGTCGGCTGAACTGTGCCGGAATAGCCCCGGAAGCCATATTCTTGGAGCTGTTGCTTGGATCATAGGCCGGACCGAGTGCGCCGGTTGTTTTTTGCGAAAATGCTCCGCCGTTCAGCGACGGCACCATGCCGAGCGCCGCCAGTACGCTGCCGACGTTGGTATCGCTGCTGGCGCCGCCGTCGGTAAATGTCACCGTCGTCAGCGGATCATTAACGTTGATCTTGACGTCGGCATTGCCGGCCGGGTTATCGACAGTCGCCGTCACTCCGCTGGATGCGTTGACGTCATCGGCTAGACTCTGCATCGTCGCAAAGCGATTGGAGCCGCCGGCGCTCGCAGCGACATTGGCCAATCCCAGTTCGCCCACCCAATCAATGCCGGCCTGCATCGGCGGGCCGGCGGTGCCGGTCGCTGCAACGTTCGCGAAAGTGACGGCGGCATTGGAGTCAGTGGCACCGACATACAACCGCCCGTTGACAACGCGCGCAGTAAGGCCGGCTACGTCGCCGATGGCGGTCGCCAGGTTGGTAAAATTGTTGAACTGTCCAAGCTGGGCATTGGGCGCCGAGGCGGTATAGGTGAATTTCACCGTGCCAGTGGCGGTAGTGGCGATGGTAAAGCTGAGTGAAGCATCGGTAAACCCGGTAGTGCCGGTAACGCCGAGAAAAGATTGAGTGGGGTTGGTGGCGTCAAGGATGTCGCCGCTGGCCGCAAATAAACGGTTCGTGTAGGTCGCTGCCGAGGCGTTGGCAAAAGTGCCGTTTTCATCAAAAGCGGTAGTATTAGCGGCGCCGGTATTGCTGCCGTTACCGGTAGCGTTCTTGCCGATGGTGATGGTATAGCTGGTGCCGGCAGTGACCGCCGATACGGCGAAGGTGCCGGTCATGTCGCTCGCCAGCAATCCGGCAGCGGCAATCGCCGGGCCGTTGGCAATCTCGACTTGATCGCCGACTGCCATGCCGACTGGCGGCGGCGATGAGATGACGATATTGGCACTGCCGTTCGTGGCAGTGAACGTCACGCCGTTCAATGATACCGGCGCCGGCGGCGTAGTGGTGGAGGACAGCGTGACGGTAAAGTTGCTACTGCCGTTGACTGCCGTAACGATGGCATTTCCATCGATGCCATTCAGGCCGTCGACGCCGATACCGCTGGCACCACTGGTATTTGCCAAATTGATGACGTCTCCTACCGCCAGACCGAGCGTAACGGGATTGGCATTAACTATCACTGATGTCGGCGTGCTTGAACTGAGAGTCAACTTAACATTGTTAAGGGCCACCGGCACCGGGTTAGCAACGGCGCTATCGCCGTAATCGCTGACGGAACCGCTGGCCGTAACACTGCGGCTGAAGCTGAAGCCACCGTAGGTATAGGTATTGCTGATGCCTGAACTGGTGGCAACCGTGAACTGGTCACCGCGCGTCAATTTGTCAACGGCGGTCGGAATGATGATTTCATTGGCGTTGATGTTGAAATTCGACGCATCGAGACTATCCATGGTCACCACCGCTCCGGCGCCGAGCGCAGCGGTTTGGCCGGCATTCAAATTGGCACCGAGCGATACCGTGCTGGTACCGGTCGCCGTGCCGGTCAGATTCTGAACGTTGACCGTCTGCAAACTACTCAGGTTGGCGCTGGATGTCGTATCAGCGTTGCCGGGCGCGCCGGGGAGGGCACCGCTGCTGTCGAGCGGCCAGGCCTGCAGGAAATATCCGGCGGTATTAACGTAATTGCCGGAGGAGTCCTGCGTGAAAGAACCGGCACGCGTGTACAGTACCTGGCCGGTGCCGTCGGGTTTTTGGTTAACGACGATCATGCCGGCACCGGAAATTGCGATATCGCTCGGAGAGGATGTCGTCTGCAACAAACCCTGCGTCGATACAAGTTGCTGGTCGCCTCCCAGCACGCCACCCGGCGAATAGGAGGTGGCATTATTGGCCCCAGTGACCAAGGTTTGGAACGTGCCTTGTCCTTCCTTGTAACCGATGGTGTTGGTGTTAGCGATATTATCGGATATGACGCCAAGCGCGTTGCTCTGGGCGCCAAGGCCGGACACGCCGGCGTATAATGCTCCGTACAGACTCATGGGTGGTCTCCTTCCATTAAATAAAATTACGCGCCCGGGTTGGTGCCCGGGTTGTAGACTGATTGCACATTGCCGATTGGCACTGAAATGCTCCCCAGCGATAACGACGCCGATCCATTCTGGGTATCGACGGCGGTAACCGTGCCGGTGGTGGAGGTCGTGGCCGTCAGCGGATTACCCCCGGAGTCCTTGGCTACCACCGTGAAATTATACACGCCGTCCGGCATGGCAGCGCCGGTCGCACTGTTGGCGCCATTCCACATAACCTGATTACGTCCGGCAATAGTCGTGCCGGCACCGGAAAACACGGTCTGCCCGGCGCTGTTAGTGATGGTTACCGTCGCCGATGACGCGCCGGCGGGCAGGGTATAAACCAATGCCGCCTGACTGTTGGCAAGCGTCACTTGATTACCGCTGGCATCCACCTGCTTGCCTATATAGGAGACAGCGTTGTTTATCTGGTTGGCGCTGAACAGCGAGATGAGCTGCTGCAGGTTGCTGTTGGTGCCGATCTGCTGCTCGACCTGGGAAAGCGAAGCGAGTTGTCCGACCATCTGCGTTGGATCCATTGGCGCCGTCGGATCCTGGTTGTTCAGTTCGGTAGTCAGGAGTTTGAGGAATTCCTGATAGGTGCCGTTGAGTCCCTGCTGCGCGGCAGCAGCGGTGCTGCCGATGCTGCTGGTCGCCGCGTTGGTAGCGGCATTGGCAGCCGCATTGGCGGCTGAATTCACGGTCGGGTTGATAATGCTGCTG
The DNA here is from genome assembly GCA_028873525.1 of Pseudomonadota bacterium. GTDB lineage: Bacteria > Pseudomonadota > Alphaproteobacteria > Rickettsiales > SXRF01 > JABDCD01. The sequence continues at coordinate 24,774 of JAGWIM010000015.1, read as the reverse complement.
GTATCGGTACTCATAAATCCCCCTTAAATAGTAATGTCCAGGCCTTGTGCCAGGTTGACAACGTAACTGCGCGAGATGGCCGGAACGGCGGCGTCTTCCGCGTCAGGTTGCGTGTTCTGGTAGACGGCGGCTGCCTGCGAAGCCGGCTGTCCCTGCGTAAAATTCTGCTGCCCGCCACCTAAAGAAAAACTCAGGCTGCCGCTGTCGGTGGACAAGCCGGCATCGGACAGCGCCCGCGTCAATCCCTGCGCATCGCGTTGTAGTAGCGCCAGCGTGCTTTTGTTGTCGGCAGTGATGGCGACGCCGGTTTTACCGTCCGCCCCGACATTGAGCCTGATGTCGAGCTTGCCGAGATCAACTGGATCGAGTTGGATGTGTATCTTGCTGCTGCCGTCAGCCAGCGCCGTCTTGATGTTGAACGTCACCTGGTCGATCAAATTACCCGGCGATGCTGTCTGGCTGAGTACGCGCGCGAAGGAAAAACCCCCGATGCCGCCCGTTGCCGCCGTCTGGCCGCCTACACCGGCAACGAACGGCATCGGCTGATTTTGATTGCCGTTACCAGCGTTGCCGCCGGAATTGCTGCCCGCGCCACCCTGACCGATTGTCATGAACGGTCCTGCAACAGCGGTAGTCAGGCCATCGGCAGCCGGAGACACGGAAACAGGCGGCACTACCGGCGTGGCAATATTCTCATTCCCATTCGCCAAAGACACATGTGATGCAGGCTCGGTATTGACGGCGGCGTTCTGATTACCCGCCACACCAAACGAGGCAAGAGTCTGAGCAAACTGGGCCTGGAAATCGATTTTAGCCTGTACGAAGAGCCTGTCGTTAACGGATTGCAATTGCTGCAATTGATCGCGCATCTGGGCGATGGTATCTTTGAGAAGACCAGCATTATCCGCCAGCGCAGCCTGCGGTACAGCCGACAACAGCGAAGCAGCGTTTGCATTGGATGATGCACTACCGGTGGTGTGCTGCGCCAACATCTGCGCCAATGTTGCGTTATCGGTCTGCAGCGCATCGATTAGCTGTTGCAGATTGGCACCGGCAGTAGCGGAGATATGATCCTGAGTCTGTCCCTGCGCCGGTATCCGCCCGTCCGCCGGCTGCAATGTCTGCTGCAACTGCTGAACCAGCGATTGCATATTCTCAAGCAACGAAACAACGCCGGCAGGCGGCGGAACCGCCGCATTGGCGCCGGGCAAAATAACGAACGCCGGCGACGCCGGCGCGGTGGATATCGCAGCCGCAACTGGCGCAGCAACGCCCGTCATGACCTGCAGCACATTCATGAGAACCTGACTGACAGCATTAAGCTGCTGGCGTAATCCATCGCGCAGTTTGCCTTCGGCCTGACTCAAGGCAGCGGCGACAGGCTGGTTGTTATTCTGACCAACGGGAGCCGATGGGTTTTGCAGCGATTGTTGCAACGGAGACCGGCTGGATACCTGATGCTGTGCCGGCGTTTCTCCGGTACCCTCGCCAGCAGCGGCAGAAGCGGCATTACTCGTGGCAGAACCAGCGTTATTCGCATTGGTATTAGCGCTGTCACTACCGCGCGGCGCGGCAGGCGGGGCGCCATCTGTTGTATTGTTGGCAGCAATCGGCGGAACGGGGGCATCCATCGGCACTGCTGGCGGCGCCTGAGCCGACTGATCGTTATTGCTGTTTTGTCTGTCAGGCATCGCCGAAGATAACCCGCCGCTACCCTGGGTGGTATTGGCCTGGACGCCGGCCACGTTGAGTAATGCCAGGAAACCGCCAGCACCAGCATCGCCTATGCTCTGGGCGGACGTCCGCCCAGACAAATCAGCCACCGTAGCGACAAGCCCTTCCGGCAGTATATTATTGGATATCGTTACAACCGGCATAATGACACCTTAAAAAAATCAGGCTATCGTCATTATCCCCATTAGCAAGCACCGTGCCAACCACACATAATCTATTTATGTAGATTGATATATATAATTTATTTGTAATTCGTGGATTTTCATCCCCGACGGAAGATGGAGAAGAAACAGGCGCGATAGCGAAAAAACTGCAGGGACTTTAGCCGATATTACGCCGACAAGATAATACTCTGATCCGAGTCGGCGGCAGCAGGAGAACCTGGCGGCATTTTTGCCGCATCGCCGCGAGCGGAATTTTCATCGATTTCTTGCCACGTATCACGCATCTGCTTGAGCTCGGCGACTATCTCGTTGCAGGTGTCTAGGCTATTGCTGCGGTGAACGGAAAAAATGCGTGCATTAATGTCGATATAGAAATGATGCAGCGTACGGGCAACATCGCCGCCCTTATCAAAATCCAAGCAGCACTGCAGACCGGTGATAATGTCTGATGCCCGCGTCAACAACTGGAATCGATCTTCGATGCGCTGGCCATGGATGGCTTCCCTGGCCTGCTGCACCAGGCGTATAACGCCGTCATACAGCAGGACGATTTGCTTGGTTCTGGCGACGGTCTGCGTCGCCGCTGCATATGCCTGATATTTATATTTGTGCGACATGCGATTTATGCCGTCAGCGCTGCCGTGTATCTGGCCTGATCATTGGCCGCCAGCGCACCCAGCAGATTGTTGACGTTGGAAACCACTTGTTCGAGCGCCGCAAATTGCTGAAGCAACTGCGTCTGGTACTGCGCAACCTGGGCGTTGACGCGCGCGATGTCGCTGTTGAGGTTGGTGTTGCTGGTCTGCAGCGCGGTTAATGCCACAGCCAGCGTGCCGGTATTGGCCGTTGTCGCCGCGTTCGTCGTATTGTACATCTGGTCGGCGATGCCCTGCGTCGCCGTCACCGCAATGGTTGCTGCTGAACTGCTGGCGTAAATCAACTGCAAACCGGCTAATGCAGATCCGGCTGGCCCTGTCAGCAAATAACCGGTGCCTCCCGAAATAGCCGTCGCCTGCAGGGTGATAAGTGGATTGCCGCCGCCGATATCGGCAGTGAAAGTGCTGGTGCCGGGATCGATATTGAGCGTGAAACTGTTCGCACCGAGCAAATTGGTCGCCGTGAATACTCCGAGGTTGGCATTGTTGGAGGTCAGGTTGAAGCCGAACAAATTGGAAACGCCCTGGAAATTAGTAGCCAGCGCCGAGGAAAGCTCGCCATCATTGACGGTAAGAATATTGTCCACCTGGGGTGTAGCGTTGGTACCAGTGGTAGCCGGCTGCGTCGTCAGTGTGATGCCGACACTTGCCAGACTGTTCAGGCCGCTCAAGCCAGCCACCTGCGCCGTGACCGTCTGGGTAATATCGGCCATGATGGAGCGGAAGGTCGTATTGCCGGCTAATATGGCCGTCGAGGCATAGGTGCCGTCGCTGTTGAGCTGCGTCTGCTGCGCAGCGAACGATTTGATGGCGTTATAACTATTGACGAAATTGACGATGGCATTCTGTACCGTCGTCGTATCGGGATTGACGCTGACGGTGATGTCGGCGTTGGCCGCTGTGACCTGCTGCAGGTTAATGGTCACACCACTGATAACGTCGCTGATATTGTTGCTGGCGCGGTCGATTGACAAGCCATTGATCCTAAACTGGGCGTCTTTGCCAGCCGTCGCCGCATTACCGGCCTGAGTAGCGCCCAAAGCCGCTCCAGTCAATGCGCCTGACGGGTCGCTGACCGTCGCCGAACTAGTCATGTCGAAGCTACCCGAACCGGTAGTGGCGGTGAAGACCAGCTTGAAATTTCCGCTGGACGGTTCGATGATATGCGCGCTAATACCGGTCTGGGCGGTGACGGCGTTGAATTTGGTGGCCACCGTGCTCAACGAATCGCCTTCGGCCAACGTCACCGTCGCCCCGCTCCCGGCGAAGGTCAACGTGCCAGGCGCGAACTGGTGCGCCGTGCCGGCTATCGGACTGGCTGAGACGATGGTGCTGCCGGTACCGGCGATGGTAAGTGTCCCGGTGGATTGCTGCTCAGTCAGACCGATATTGTTCAGCACGCCCGAAGCATCGGTAACTGAGGAGGGGCTGCTTAGGTCAAAACCATTGGCCGCGCCGGTCTTGGTGGCGTTGAACTGCAATTCGTATTGAGTGCTGGAGATCTGGATGACGGTAGCATTAACGCCGGTATTGGTGGAGACGGCGTTGAAATCGGCAGCCACGGTGTTGAGGCTGTCGCCTTCATTTAAGGTAATGGACTGACCATTAAGCGTGAACGTTCCCGGCGCAAACTGATAGGTCGACCCCACAATCGGATTGGCTGAGACGGCAGCGGTATCGGCGCTGGCGAGAGTGAATATGCCGGTGCTTTGCGTAGCAGCGGCGGCAAGCTGGGTAATATCATTAATGGTGTAGGATTGCAGCGCCGCACCCGGTTGCGTGCTGATGGTCAGATAGCCGCTGCCGTTGCTGCTGACGCTGCCGGTAGTGAACTGGAAGGCGTTGTTGGCGGCATTGCCGACGCCCGGCGGGTTGCTCAACGCGTCAGCAGCGCTTTGGAAATTGCTCAATAATTGCTGGAACTGGTTTAGCGCTGAACTCTGGGCGTTATTGGCAGTAATCTCGGTCTGGTCCTGGGTGGCTTGTGCTCCACGAACCTGCGCCAGCGAGGCAATCAGCGCCTGCGTGTTAATGCCCGAACCGCCAACACCGGTGAGTACGTTCTTGCCGTTAATGCTAGAGAAGTTGCCAAACGATACCTGCGTAACCATACACTACCCCTCTCATGCTCATTATAGCGCAAAAATATTAACGAATGGTCACCAATCGCCCCATTATCCCCCAAATTTCCAGGGGAACCCCAGCTCCTCCGGATCGCCCTAAAAATCGCCAAAGCGATTCGCGTGAGGCGGGTACAGCAAAAAACGTGCCTTTTCTCAGACCACCCGTCAGGCTTGTATATCCAGCCCCGATCCCGTAGTGCTGCCCTGAGAAAGCGTCGGATACTGGGGAACGTAAGTCACTTTGACGCTACCGTCGGTATTTCTTTCGGTTTGTCTGGTGTACAAAACATTGCCAACAGTAAACAGGGAAAACGTCCCCGTTCCCAATATCTCGGGATTGGCGATGGGGGTCTTGGGCTGAAGCGCCTGCCTAACCGCCTGCGCGCTGTTGACGTCCACCTGATCAACTACATCGCCGGCTGCCGCCGCGGAAGAAGCAACGAGAGCAGCCTGAGCGGCCGGCGCCGAAGCGGAAGCCGGAGCCGCCGTAACGACCGGCTGGATGAGTGGTGTAATGTTTCCTATCGAGTTCATGGCATCCTCCTGTGGATAGCCCGGGGCGGATTACTCCGCCCCGGAATTTTCCCTAAAGAGTCCTACCTTAACCAATCAGCTTCAGCAACGCCTGGAGCTGCTGGTTGGCCTGCGCCAGCACCGAGATACCGGCCTGGAGCTTGACCTGGTTGGTCGCGAAGTCCGTGGACGTCGCCGCGATGTTCGTGTCCAACTCACCGCTTTGCGCCGCCGTAACGTTCTGCACGCTGCTTGCAAGCGCTGCCGAAGCGAAGTTGAACTCCGATTCCAGCGCGCCTACGGTAGAGCGCTGGGCCGTCAACATACTAATGGCTGTGCCAACCGTTGTCGCCGCCGTCGCCGCGTCAGTCGCATTCGATACATCGAGAGATGCACCGCCAAACAGCGCCGAGGTATGTGCGCTGCCCAGACTGACGCCTATCGTACTGCTAGCCGTGCTGCCGACTTGGAAGGAGAGTGCCGCGTTGGCGCTGTCCAGCCCAAAGGCAGCCGACAAGGCATTCTGTACCGCGGTAGCGTTGGCCTGTGAACTCAGGTCGAGCGCCGTGGTAAGCGATCCGGCGATAGTGACGTTGCCGGTAACCAACGACACGGTGTTGTTGGGGTTGCTGACATCCTGCAGCCCGATCACCGTATTTTTGCCGATCTGGTTGCCAATGCCCGGCACGCTGGTATAGGTATCGCCGTTGATCACCGCCGTAAACTTGGCATCGGTGCTACCTACGCCTGGAGCGGTCACCGTCACCGAGGAGATCTGCGGATTGGTATAGCCGGAGGCATGCAGGTTGACCGAGAAACCACTCAGGTTACCCACCTGTACGCCACTGGAGTTATTGACAAGCGCGCCGTTTTGGAAGCTGGTGACGGTACGATTTTGATAAACCGTAACGCCGGAAAGCCCCTGATTCAGTTGGCTCGCCAGGTTGTTCGCATCCGCCTGACTGCCCACCGAAGTTACCGAACTGCCGGCAAGCGTCAGCGTAAAACTGCCGCCGGAGGCAGTACCAAACTGGTCGTGGCCGGTGAAGGTCAGCGTTGTCGGTGTCGCGCCGGTCAGGGTAGAATCCGGCGTCGAGTAAATGATGCCGCCGATCGTGATGCTGAAGCTCGCTTTGCCAGCATTGCCATTATAACTGCCGGTGATAGTGCCGAGCTGGTTGAAACCACCTGCAAACGCAGCGTTATCTAACACACTGCTTACATTGATCGCCGATCCGAAGTTGGTTGAGCTGCTGTTGGGGCTGTTCAACAACGCACCGCTGGCCGCACCTGCAGCGGAATAGGTGCCGGCACCCAGACCGTTCGCACCGGCGGCGGCGATCGTCTCATTGGCGGAGGTAAACGACACGTTGGCGGGAGTGGCAAAATTGGCCGAAGCGGTAAAGGTCAGTGCGCCAGCCAGCTTGCCACCAGTGTAGGTGGCCGACAGTCCAGTGGCGCTGGCAACGAATTGCAGGTTGGCAAGCTGCGCAGCATTCGACGTATTGAGGAACGCCGCCAGGTTGGCGACCGTATCACCAATAGTGGCACCGATGACTACCTTACCGGAAGCACCGGACGTACCGTAGGCATTCGAAGTGAAGGTCACCGTGTAGCCGTTGATGGTCATCGTGTCGCCGCTGGCAGGGACAGCGGTGGCAAGCGTGACGAAATCGCCGCCACCCGCTGGCGCGGCAGAAGCATTGTTAGCCGCATTGGTATTGATGCTCGCGTTCCCGGAAATCGAGCCATCGATCAGGTTCACGCCGTTGAACGACGTGCCGCCGGCAAGGTTATCAATTTCCGACGATAGCGCCTGGAACTGCTGGTTCAGAAACCCTCGGTCGGTATTGGTCAACGAACCCGACTGCGCCTGGCTGGCAATTGATTGCATCTGCTGAAGGATGGTCTGGATCTGCGCCAGCGCACCGTCGGCCACCTGCAGAAGGCTGGTACCTTGCGTAGCGTTGGTCGCTGCCGTATTCAGCGCGCTTACCTGCGTACCGAGCGAAGTACCGATGGCAAGCGCCGTCACGTCATCAGACGCTTTAATGATACGGTTACCGCTGGAAAGCTGGGCGACGTTTTCAGCTGCCGCATTGGAAGCTATCGCGATGTTCTGCTGCGCAGACAAAGCGGCAATGTTGGTATTGATGGAATTGGTCATGGTCGTCTCCTACATGGAGGGTTGATAAAGAAAGCTACATGCTTTCACTAAACTTGTAGCCTCGTCTCGTAGAAGACTTCGGCCACCTTAATGTCAATTGTTACCAGATATTGGTTAACACAAAGTTAACGGCGTCCCGATATATTACGCGATGTTATGTAACCCCCTTTTTTTATTGTTTATTTTACATATTTTTTTTATTTTATTCCAGCAATCCGCGCATCCTTGATTCCTCCATCCAACCGGTTTCCGCATAAATCCGCAGCGAAAACGCCGAATCAGCCAAGTGATCCATGAAGCGCGACAGGCTTTGCATTATACGCACCACCGCTTCCTGCGGCAGGACCGCACCATACATACCACAACCGCACATCAACGCAAGCTTGAATGTTGCCAGCCGCACGCCGATAACGGTAACACGTTCACTCAATGTACGTCCAAATCCGCCGAATGGATACATCGCCAGCGAGAGTTGCATCGTCAGCCAGCGGCGTAATACCGGGGTATAGTATTCACCATGTTTTTTCCACAAGGTTTGTAATTTCAGGTACGCCGGAAAACTTTTTTCATCGGCATGAATCAATATTTTTTCCCAGTCGAGCGACACCGCCAACATGGTTTCCATTTCAGCAATGGTCTGCGCCAGCCGCTCCGGTGGTTTTTTTTTCGACGCGGCGATCAGCCCGGCAAGCGCGTGCAGCAGGTTGAACGGATCGTTGATGTTGGGTTGAGCTGTCGGCAGACGCGCATCGGCATGTTGCAAATAATATGCTGCCATCGCCGACCATTCTTTTTTATCGATACGCTCCAGCGACCGGCTGGCGCTAGCGATACGCAGGAAATTCTGCTCGGCTCCATCAGCCTTTTTATCGTTCGCCGCACCTAAAAAAGCATGGTGTATCACCAGCGCCTGCTGCTGCGTGAATTCCGGCGGCAGATAATCCCTCAGTTCCTGCGGTAGACGGGAGACAGCGACTTCTTCCAACGCGGCAGCATCGTCGCCTGCCAGCACCAGCCGCGCAATCTCCGGGCATGACATCGTCGCCGTCATGACGATACTATCGCCGAGACGCCGTGTTGCGCGCGGATAAAAATAACAGGCGTCGCCCAGGAATGTCTCGCCATACTTCTTATGGATGCCGCACAAGCCGCCTTCGAGCTTGACGCACACGCCACCCGCATCCTTCCGCATAATCCACGGCGTTTCTTTTGCCGGTTCGACGGCCTCCAGCAATTCGGGCGCATCCCTCTTATAGTGGGAGAGTGTTGCCGCATCCACCTGCATCGACCAACCGCGGCAGCACGTGTCCTCGCACTTGTCGCCGAGACAGGTAAATCGCGACAACACGCGGGCACGCAACAGATCGGTCATGATATATCTCCGCTTTGCAATTTGTCGCGTACGCGCTTCAGCACCGGCTGCCATTCCATCAGCGTCTGTTGTCTCTCTATGGTTACGCTCTTGTACCAGCGGCTACTGTGCGACAGCACGTGATAAGCGACGGTTTCGCGCGGGTCGCAGCCGATAAAGATGCGGACAATGTTCGCTTGGTTTGTTGATGGCATGTTTTTCAACCCTTTTTTTCCGGCATGGTTTTTACAAACTTGTGAATGAAATAATCGTAAACGCCGTTGAGTATGGTTTGACTGACATGGCGGGAGGCCGCATCTTCTCCGCCGAAAATGGCACCGTTCATACAGGCGCCAACCCAGCGCACGATCTCGAAAGACGGGAAATAAAACAGTTTGGCATCGGATGCATGTTTTTCCATAAGCTCCTGCAGCGCCACCCTGAGCATCGATTTGCTGATGCAATCGATTTCCACTGCACTTAGTTTCTGTCGCAGACCAATGGCGCTGTCAATCGGAACCGGCGACAGAGTCAACAGCAAGACAGCGCTCGGATTGATCGCACGGATTGCCGCGTAAAGCGAATCCACGGCCTGTCCTACTTCAACGTATCTGCCGACGCGGAATACGGCACCGGCTTCCTTGAGCTTGCCGGTCAGGTGTGAACGCAGGATAATATCCTCATTGCTGGAAATGGCGAGGAATTTCGGCGCCACTGCCGGGCCGACTTCGTATTCCGCCGACAGTTGCGGCATGAAATAATCGAGCACATTGCCGCAGGTGACGATCAAAAACTCGCAAGACTTCAGTGCGGCGTAGAGATGTTCGAGCTTTCGCAGCTCCATCGTCACGATGGCCTGGGGGTCGGATTTTTCCTGCTTAGGATATCAGCTTCGGAATAACCTGCAGGAGACCATCGATATTCGAGGGATGCCCGAATCACAATAGATTCAGTGTTTCGCCAGGCGAGAATTTCGCCGGTTGGCGTTGGCCTTCACACAGATCAGCGATGACATGGCAGGGTGCATCGGAATAACGTTTTATGATATCCGCCATGCCTTGCGTATTGCAGGTGATGACGTCGGCCAGCCCCGCCATATTACGGTACCTCTCACTGAGACCGGAATGTTCAAAACGATTATCGCAAATATCAAATATCACCCTTGCTCCGCGTTCCCGGGCAATGATTGCTATTTTCTCATTTATCTCATGGATGATTTTGGAAAAAATGACCGCGTCGCAATCCAGATTATCCAGCAATGCCGGCGGCATGACATTATCAGTAACAGCCGCCAGAGATATGTGATGATTTATTTTTTGTAGCTCCATAGCCGGCATGAGTATGCGATAACGCGTACTGGCCATGCCGGAGGTGATGCCTGATAGACTATTATTTTTTTGAAACTGGCTGATAGCAATCCATAGTAGTTTCATACGCCCACTCGACCGCAGGTAGCATCGGCAGTCATGGCTTCACCAGGCATCAAAACCTCGTAGGCGGCAGGCTACCGCACGCACTTACAACATGTGCTGGACTTTATAATGATCCTGTAAAAATACATACTGCGCGCCGACGCGGCGTTCAGCATCGATAAACAGCGGCGCGCGGGCATTGACCGAAACCCTGACCTGACTGGCGCCGCGATGCACCGTCACAATCAATAGCAACGCCAGGTTTGCCTCGGAAATCTGGAGATCGCGGCAGGCCGCCTGCACATCGGAGACAGCAAGAATGCCGTTTTGCAATTCGAGCGGCAGGGTGATGAAGGACAGCGCATGGTCGTCAAGCGACTGCAGCATCGTGAATTGCTGCATCCTGGCGCTGGGGAATTTGGCCAGCGCGTAACGCAGCTTGTCAGGCATGCCGAGCAGTCCGCGCGGAAACAGAAGCGATTTGCCAGCATCAACGGTAATTTCGCCGAAGCGCGATACGATTTTTTCCATAATAGACGTTGGTGCAGGCATCGATGCGGTTAAACGCGCCGAGTGGTTGATCATAGTGATACCCTATCTTTCTCAGTTTACTTCAAATAATTTGACAGCTGCAAGGCATTAATTTTGGCGAATGCCTGAAACGCCGCCTGGAGAATGCCCTGATCGACAGCCACCTGTGTCGATACCGCGACGATGTCAGTATTGCCTATGCTCTGCTGCAATCCCTGCCAATAGAGCTTGAGCGTCTGGTGATTGGTATCAATGGTGTTCATCGCCACCTGGTTACTGTTAACCGTCGCTTGGATGGTAGTAACGCCCTGAATCCCGGTCTGCACCAGGTTCTCGGCAGTCTGCAACTCGGAAGTATTATTGTTCGCATCGCCCTGCTTGGCCATGGCGAAGGCGGCAAAAATATTCTGAAAGCCGGCCGCATCGGCGCGCACATTATATGTAATGCTGATATTGTCGTCAGCGCGCGCCGTCATGTCCTGCTGGCTGCCCAGGTAATAGCCGGCATCGGGCGTGCCCGATTGCTGCAGCGTCGGGAAATTATTGGCATCCACCGCCGGTGTGCTGGTAGCAGTGCCGCTGAATAGATACTGACCGCCGATCTGGGTGTTGAGTTGGCCGACCAGTTGCTGCCACAGCCCCTGAATCTGGGAGAAAAAAGCGCTGTTGGTGGCAACGCCGCTCATGCGCTGCGAGATCATGCCCTGTAACGAGGTAGCGACATTAATCACCTGCGTCAGCACCGTGTTGGTGGTACTGACACGAGATTCCACCACCTGGTTGCCGGCGGCATACTGGTTTATTTTACTGATGGAGTTGCTCAATGACAGGAATTGCTGCGTCTGTCCTGCCATGTCGGTAAAATATTGCGCCGCGTTGCCGCTGGACAGTTGCTGCTGTTCGGTGCTCAGATCATTTTGCACCTTGGCAACATCGTTCAGCGTTGACTGGAACGTCGCATAGGTGCTTACGGTGCTTACGGCCATAGGTTATCTTCCCCTTTCACGGTTCAGTTGGTTGGAACCGCGTTCAACAATGAATCAAACAGTGTACTGGCTACCGTAATGACGCGCGCCGAAGCGGCGTAGGCATTCTGGTAGATGACGGTATTAGCCAGCTCGGTATCAAGATTGACGCCGTTGGCCGTCGAGGCCTGCTGCGTATAGCCGGTCAACAGCGTATTGGCATTGGTATCGTTGGTCTTGGCATCGGCGGCGTTGGTAGCGGCCGACCCGATGACCTGGCCAGCGTAACCGGCAAAGCTCTGCTGCGTCGTTCCGAGTCCGCCGGCAGCGATGAACGTAATATTTGCCAAGCCCAAGGCGGATAGCTTCTGGGCGACGCTGTTGTCTCCCGGATTGCGCTCGTAAGTGTAATTCGGTGGGGCATTAAGAGCGGTGGACGGCGGGCTTTGCGTCAATTGGCCGAGCGCCACCAGGCCGGGGTTGTTTTGCAGATTCTGGCTGACTTGCAGGTTAAGAGCACTATTCGCCACCGTATCGCCGGTTGCTGTCAACTGGTTGGACGTGAAAAAATTATTGAGGGCGAAATATTGCGAAAAACCCCAACCAGTCCCGGCCTGCGGCGGCACACCGTTGGGTTTGCCCTGCTCGGTGCTGTCCAAGCTGTCGATAGCGATGACGTTGGTGCTGCCGTCAGCCTTAATTTCCAGATAGCCGTTCTGCGTCGTCGTGTACTGGCCACCTATTTTTGGCAACTCGTTGCCACTCGCATCCACCAGCATGGCCGTGGCGATCGGCTTGGTGCTGTCAGGCGCAACGAGCGTGCCCTGCCCCGTTACTTGCTGCGCGCCGAAAAACGTGCCCAACGCATTAGGCTGGGAGTTAACCTGATACATAATCTGCGCGGTCTGGGGCACGCCGTTGCCGCCATCGACTGCGACGTCAACCGTCACTTTATAATAAGGCGCGGTGGAATTGTTGCTGAGATCGGCGGTAATCAGGCCGTTCGCGCCGGTGCGGATAGTACTGCCGGCCACCACCGTGGCGTAAGGCGGCGTCAACGTCGGCGTACCTACCGGCAGCGTCGTTGTGCCGTTTTGCGCCTGGCTCAAGGCGGTAATCTGGAAGCTGGTGGCGGTGACGTTCGAGACGGTGAAAAAGCCAGTCAGGTTACCGGCGGGAATGTTATCGACAGTCACCCCGGGACTGGAGAGATCTACGACCTCGCCATTGGTGAGGTTATTGTTGCTGCCGACGGTATTCACGGTTACCACCGCACTGTTCATCGCCGTAGTGTAACTGCTGACGCTGACACTCGGCACGGTGGAAGTTACTGAAGTCACCGGGTTGTTGAGGTTATCCGTCACCGACACGCCGGTGACGTAGAAATGAGCCGAACTTGCAGAGATATTGTTGAGGTTGAAATCGAAATTGACTTTGGGCGGCGATCCGGGAATACCGCTGCTGTCGGAGACGAGTTGGATATTGTTGAGGTTACCGACCTCAGCTTTGTTCTGCGGCACGCCGTAATACTGGTTAATGGCATTGATGATGCCCTGTACCGACGGATTACCAGCGCCACCGCCGGTGTTGAGCGTCGACAGATTAAGCGTCAACGGCGGCATGCCGTTCAACTCATCGTTATAGGGTGAAGTGATGGGTTTGCCGTCGGCGCCCAACACGGCAATGCGGACGCTGCCGCCCCATTGGCTGTAATCACTGGCGCCGACGGCGCGTTCGCCGGTCAGGCTGGCCGCACCAGGGAACCCGCTGCCGGAATTCTGCACACCGTTGATTTCATCGCGCAGAGAAGAAACCAGTGTATCAATTTGGTTTAGGATATCGGGAAGCTGTTGGTCACGCATTTCCACAAGCCCGGCGATTTTACCGCTGGAAAGGACACTGGTGATCTGCGTCGGCGCGCCACTCGAGACCAAGGTAACCGGCGACCCCGACGGGCTGCCATTACCGTCCAGGCGTTGCACGGTCAGAGCCGCCAGCGATGTGCCGTTGGAAAAAGCATCAACCGACGTCGTCGGGGCGTATTGCAGTTGATAGATATTAGTATCGAGCAAGGTGATGCCGCTGCTGGTGGCGATACTGATGGCACCGTTGTTTTGGCTGAAAGTTTGGATGTTGAGATATTGCGATAAATCCTTCAGCAAACTGTCGCGCTGGTCCTGTAAACCAGTCACCGGCTGACCGAGTGCCGCGCCGTTGACAATGGCGCTGTTGACCTGCGCCAGCTGCTGAATGTCGTTGTTGACGGAACTGACGGCGCCACTGATGTCCTGATCAGCCTGGAACTGCAGGTTCTGTAGCCCCTTCGCCAGGCTCTGCGTCTGCGAGGCCAGCGTCACGCCGTCATTGATCACGGTCTGCTGCAACGTGGTGTTCTGCGGCGTATTGGCCAGCGATTGCAGATCGTTGAAGAAAGCGGTGATAAAGCTATCAATGCTGTTATTGCTGCCGGGCTGGCCGATGAGCTGCTGGATGCGCGAATTGTAATCATTGATGACGCCGGTGGCACCAACCGATGAGCTTTGCTGCTGCACCGCTTGCACCAGGTATTGATCAACCTTGCGGGTGATGTTCTCGATGCTTACGCCCTCGCCCTGCCCGTCAATATAGACTGCTGCCTGATTAATGATCTGGCGGCTGTAGCCCGGCGTGTTGGCGTTGGCGATGTTCTGCGACAGCGTCGTCAATGCCTGTTGATTGACGTTCAGGCCGGTTAACGCAGTGCTGAGAACGGAGGTTAGGCTCATGCGGTTCCCTTAAATTTTTTTATCTAACGTGACCGACAGAGTTTCAAACGGCGCGGAGAAAGCCGCACCTTTGCCGTCATAGACGCGACTGGCGGTGGTTTCCTTGACGACGGCGGTGATCGCCTGTACGATTCTGTGGTTAACCTCCTTAGCTAACAACAACTTGCGGTGGTTTTCCTCGAGAATGTCGTTGAATACGTCGACCACTTCCTGTAAATCTTTCCTGTCCTGCGATGGAATGGTCTCAGACAAGTAAGGATACTGATCAATCAGCTTGCGGTGTGCGTCGAGCGCGTTCGCCAGGAACAATTTTTCCTGCTGCAGCGCCTCAATGTCGGCCACCTTCATCTCGCTTAGCAGGTCAACCTCCTCGGCCAGTAATTGCGCCAGCCGGGCGGTTAGGATGATCACGTCTCTGGCTTTGATATCGCGCGGCGATTTCGCCGGGATTTTGGTCTGTGTATTCATACTCGTTTCCTCCTATAGCGGATGGCGGATGGTGGATAGTGACGGCTTGCATATTACTCACCATCCACTATCCACTGTAACTCCATCCTTTTATGTTTTCGTTTCCTGTAGTTTCAGTAGCTCCTTACGAACATAATCAGCAATTCCTATGCCACCGGCATTGGTGATTTCCTTGCCGTAGGCATCGGTCATCAGACCTTTGTAGATATCGGCGGATTCGGCATCGCCGAAGGCATCCGTTCCCATCGACTCGCCGAACATCTGCTCGAGCATTTGGCCGACGAACATCGATTCGAAATCCTTGGCAACTTTGTCAATCTGCGGCGCACCCATCAGTGCCGAGGTGACCGTACCCGTGACGCCAGCACTAATGGAATTGTTCAGCAGTACGCCGGCGATGGGAGCGCTAATCATCAACAATTCCTTTCTTCCTTATCATTACGTTATCCCGGTTGTCGGCTTTCAGGCTTGGCCGCCAGTAAGAGCCATCGACTACCGATTCCTTATCTTGTCTGAATCTCTGCCTGTAAGGCGCCTGCTGCTTTGATAGTCTGTAAAATCGTAATCAGGTCACGTGGGCCAACGCCCAGCGCGTTTAAGCCTTCCACCAGATCTTTCAACGTCGCACCATGCGAGAGCACGGCCATGCGCCGCCCCGGCCCGGTAGCGCCTTCGTCGACTGTCACCGTAGTTTGCGCCGCCGCTACTGTCTGGCCTTCTGACAACGGCTGAGGCTGCGACACTGCTGGCGGTTGCTGCTCAATTTTGACCACCAGATTGCCCTGCGCCACCGCCACCGTGTCGATACGCACGTTCTCACCCATGACGATAGTGCCGGACGCCTCGTCGATAACGATTCTGGCCGGCTGGTCGGTTTTCACCTCCAGCTTCTCGATGTCGGCCAGCAACTGCGTTACGTTGTGGTGATAAGCCGCCGGCACCGTCAGCGTCACCGTGCCTGGATCAAGCACGGTGGCTAACCCCGGCGCCACCTGCTCATTGATGACATTGGCGACGTTTTCCGCCGTGGTGATGTCGGGGTTATGCAGCGCCAGTTTGAGGCTGGGCAAGCTGTCAAGGGCAAAATTGACTTCTTTTTCGACTATGCCACCGTCGGTGACGAATCCTGAGGTCGGTACGCCTTTGGTGATAGTGGTGGCATTATCGCCAGCCTTGAAGCCGCCGATGGAAATTTGTCCCTGCGCTACGGCGTAAACATCGCCATCAGCACCGTAAAGCGGCGTGGCAAGCAACGTGCCGCCGGTTAAGTCCTTGGCGTCCCCCATGGCGCTGACAGTGACGTCGATGCGGCTGCCATTACGGGAAAAAGGCGGCAGCGTGGCGGTAACGGTTACCGCCGCGACGTTCTTGGTTTTGAGCGGCGTACCACGCGTGTTGACGCCCTGACGCTCAAGGAACGCAATGAGACTTTGTTCGGTGAAAGCGTTGTTGGTAAGTTTGTCGCCGGTGCCATCGAGGCCGACGACCAAGCCATAACCCATGAGCATGTTGTCACGCACACCCTCGAAGTTGGCGATATCCTTCAGGCGCGCATCGGCATGGGCGATACTAGGGCATGCCAGCAGCGCCAGGACAAAAAACCAGGACGCCAGCCGACGTAGGCCAACACGAAACTTCCTGGCCAACCAAGCTAAATCCAGGTCATCCTCCCAGATATGCTGGCTGCTAGCCTGAAGAAACGAAGTGGCGTGGGTATTAAACATAACAATCCCTGCTTTTGCCCATGCCTATACCAAAGCGATTCTCGTGCCAACCGGTGCAATAACGATAAAATAGTAATTGGTGAATAGGTTATTGTCAGAATCCGCAATATGACTGGGCATTTTTTGCCGCTGGAACGCAAGCCGCTTTACCTGGCATTAAGGCTGCTATAGTAATGTGATGGACAGGTATGCCATGAAGATCACCGGCTACGGATCGATAACGCCTTCAAGCACCGTCAAAAAAAGCGGCGGCGTGTCGCGCATTGGTAATTTCGCCAATATCCTGGCCACTTCCGAGACCAGCGAGACAGTTTCATCAGTGCCGACAGGTGACGTTGCCGTCACCGACCTTTCAAATCTTTTAGCATTACAGGAAATTTCCGAGGAAGACATTCGCCGCCGTAAGCTCGCCCAGCAGGGCAAGGGCATAATTGATGTGTTGGAAGGGCTACGCCGGCAATTGCTAGTGGGTACGTTGCCGCCACGGTTGCTGCATGACCTGAGGAGGCAGATAGAATTAAGAAAACAATTGGTTAATGACCCGACACTGACCGCCATTGTCGAGGACATCGAGTTGCGCGCCGCCGTCGAACTGGCAAAACTGGAGGCCGCTTTGCACCCAGGTGACAGATAACAAGTCGCAGGTGAAAGCACGGGGCAACGTAAAGCGAGTTTGCTACAATGGTACTTTGATTTTGAGATTACCCGACTCGTCATTGCGAGGAGGCGAGCCGATGCAACAATCCAGCCAAAGCGCCATAGGCGCCATAATTATCGAGTCAAATGACTATAGCTAAAACTGTGGCTTGACGTTGGCAGGGATGATGCCAGCGCCGGCATTGCGGAGTGGGGCGATACGCTTACCCATGTCACGCTGTGTGATGGCAAGGCGCAGGTTGGCCGGGTTATCCGATTCGGCCAGCGCCGTTTCCTCAGTGATGACGCCGCGCCCATACATCTCGATGAGCGCCTGGTCGAAACTTTGCATGCCGCAATCACGACTTTTTTCAATACATTCACGGAGTTCCCTGATGTGCCCCTCGTGGATGAGGTTTCTGATCAATCCCTGATTAAGCATAATTTCGATGGCGGCGGTACGGTTTCCCTCGTTATTACGTACCAAGCGCTGCGACAGGATGGCCTTGAGGTTGAGCGACAGGTTAAGTAGTATCTGCCTATGTTTTTCTTCCGGAAAAAAATTGATGATGCGCTCGATGGCCTGGTTGGCGTTGTTGGCGTGCAGCGTTGCCAGACATAGATGTCCGGTTTCGGCAAAAACGATAGCGTGATCCATGGTTTCCTTGTCGCGAATTTCGCCGATGACGATGACGTCGGGTGTCTGACGTAGCGCATTCTTCAGGCCGATACTGAAGGAAAAGGTATCGATGCCGACATCGCGCTGCGTGATGATGCAGTGGTGGTGCTGGTGCAGGAATTCAACCGGGTCTTCGATAGTAACGATATGGCCGGTGCCGTGCTGGTTGCGGTATTCGAGCATGGCGGCCAGCGACGTCGATTTTCCCGATCCGGTTGGGCCGACGACCAAGATCAATCCGCGTTTTTCTATGATAAGATCGGCGTAAATTTTCGGCAGCCGCAGTGATTCAAGCGAGGGAATGTCGGTGATGATGCGGCGCATGACGATGGCGGTGTGCTGCTGCTGGCGCAGAATGTTAATACGAAACCGCGCCTTGTTTTCCCAGTTGATGGCGGTGTTATATTCCAGCATTGAGTTGAATTCCTCGATAATGTCAGTGCTGACAAGTACCTGCAGGATGCCGTGGACATCTTCCTCGTCGAGCGGTTCAAGCGCACACGGCCTGATGCTGTCGGCGAAGCGCAGCGATGGCGGCGCGCCCACTGTTAAATATAGATCGGTAGCACCCTGATCGACGAAATCCTGTAATAATTGGTTGACGTTGACGATCATCGCTAAAAACCGTTATGCGTTGGTTTTACGCCACCGCCGGAGAGCCTCTTCTCGGGCTGATTCTCGTCGCTCTCGGAGACGCTGGTAAGCAGCACGGCGCGGGCAGTGTGCTCGGAGATAACGCCCTGATTCAAAAGGGTGTAGATGCTGTCTTTCATGGTCGTCATGCCTATCTTGCTGCCAATTTGAATGATTGAATAAAGCTGCGGCACCTTGCCTTCGCGAATGAGGTTGCGCACCGCCGGCGTACCCAGCATGATCTCATGCGCCGCGACACGGCCAGCATCCTTGCGTTTCAGTAACATCTGCGTGATGACCGCCTCAATCGACACCGATAGCATGGCACGCACCATTTCCTTGTCGTTGGCAGGAAAGACGTCGATGATGCGATCGACGGTCTTGGGCGCTGAGTTGGTGTGCAGCGTTGCCAGCACCAGATGACCGGTTTCCGCCGCCGTCAGCGCCAGTTGGATGGTTTCGATGTCGCGTAATTCGCCGACCAGAATAACGTCCGGGTCTTCACGCAGCGCGCTTTTGAGCGCCCGCGCGAAGGAGCGCGTGTTTTTGCCGACTTCGCGCTGGTTGATCAAGGATTTCTTCGATTGGTGGATAAATTCGACTGGATCCTCGATGGTGATAATGTGCTTGGACTCATTGGTATTGATGTGATCCACCATGGCGGCCAGCGTCGTTGATTTACCGCTGCCGGTCGGGCCGGTGACCAAGACTAACCCCTTGCGCAGGGTACATAGCCTCTTGAGTATTTCCGGTGCACCAACGCCATTGAGTGATTGGATGTGGCTGGGAATGGTACGCAGTACGGCTGCCGGACCGTTCAGCGTATTGAAAGCATTGACGCGGAAACGCATATCTTCGCCGAAGGAAATGGCAAAATCGAATTCGAGATCGCGCTCATACTCAGCGCGCTGCTGCTCGGTCATAATCGAGTAGAGCATCTGCTTGATATTATCGGAGGTAAGGACATCTGTTTTGTAGGGAAGTATTTCGCCATGCACGCGCAGGATGGGTGGATTGCCGGTCGACAGGTGCAGGTCTGACGCATTGTTCTTCTGTGCGTAGATGAGCAGGTCGGTAATTTCCATAATAGATCCTGTTGATGGTGCTTGCTTGATGGTTGTTGGTTATCGAAGGGGGCTAATTTTGCCAACCACAAACCAATAACCACCAACAAACCCTAAGGTCTATTAGAACTAATAAAGGTTAATCTTTGTTGAATTTTTTGTATATTTCCCGGCACTGAAGCGCCTCGTTGATAAGCCTCGATAATTTGTTTGTAAAATTTAGCAGCGTCAGCGTATTTTCCTTGCTTGTCCAGCATAATGGCCAGATCGTAACGGTAAGTGAGGTTGTCCGGTGCCAGATCAATGGCGCGCACCATACGAGAGACGGCCTTATCGGCTTCGCCGAGCTTCTGATATATAATGGCCAATTGTGCTGGTATTGGGCTAAAATTTGGGTTTTTGGATTCCAGTATCTCCAGATGGGCAGCGGCATCCTTGGGCGATTCATCGGCCATCAGCGCTAGGAAATTGTTCCAGCCGTCGCGGTTATTCGGGTCAATAGTCAGCAGTTTGCCGTACAGCGCGCGCGCGCGTCCCAGATCGCCGGCGCGGTGGTAAAGTGTAGCCAGGCCGAACAGGGCGTTGGTATTGTCGGGATAGTCAGCGAGCACAGTTTTATACGTCTCGATGGCGGCAGCGGTATTGCCGGTGGTCAATGCATCGTAGGCTTTTTGCAGCGCATAGTCAGCATCCAAGCTGGGTTTTTTGACTTCCACCTTGATGTCCAGTCCTTTGTGCTGCGAGCTTGTTTCCGCCTGATCGCCCTCGGGCCTGAACAGATCATTCATTTCCCTGGCACGCTCGATACTGAAGGGTGCCGGTGGTTTTTGTTTCTTGCCGAGGCTGGCGGGAATATTCTTGGTCGTTGCCATCGTTGTCAGTGTAGCGGATTTTTTATGCTCCATTGATATCGGTGGCAGGTTGATATCGGGTTTGTCGATTGGCACCGGTGTTTCCGCCGTCAGTTTTTCAATGACGGTGCGCAGCACAGCGTTTGTCGAAGAATCTTTTTCAACCAGTGGATGAATTTTTGGCACTTGAGTGACAACAGGCGCGGGTGTTGTCTGTGCCGGTGCGGATATCGACGGCGCTTTAACTTCCGGCATTGCGTTCACAGCAGGTGTCTCAGGCGATGCAGCAACAGCTGGTGACAACGAAGATGGGGGAGGACTCGACAACGGCGCGGCGGTGGGTTGGTCAGGTGATGAAGCGGGTAGTGGAATCAGCGGCACGACAACAGCATTCCCGCCAGCGGCAGGCACCAGTGCTGCCAGTTGCTCAGGTACCGCTTCCGGCGCGACACCCGGTTGCGACGTTGCCATGTGCAGCAGTTCTTTTTTGATAATGATGCCTGGCGAATGCAGGGTTTTGACCACGGCGGATTTCCGGTTGTATTCCGCCACCGTTTCCACCGACTTCGTCGGCGTTCCTACCCTTTCGATATGGGCAAACATGTGTGAAAGCCACGGCGGTGCGGCGGCGACGGCAGTTTCCGGCAGGCGCTGCCGGTTGAAGGGATCGGCGGTCAGCGGTGACGTTAGCACGTTCCCGGCAAGGTTTGACCTGTGATCGTCCGGTGAACCGCTGGCGGCATTGTCACTGTAGGCGAAAAACCGCGATAGCCAGCTATGTGTGGGGGAAGGCGCATCGGTATCGGCCAATTTTTTTTCTTTTATCTCCATCGACGGCAGAACGGTGTTGCCGTCCTTGGTCATCAGCCATGGCAGAAGCCGTGATGCAGTATCGGCAAACGCTCCCACCGGCGCATTAAGCAAAAAATGCTTGCGTACCGGAGGTCTGGCAACGGCGATAGTCAAGGTAGCCGGCGCAATAACAGCAAAATGCTTGCGCGGGACATGACGTTTTGTCGTCGGACGTATTGGCGCCGGCGTGAGGTTGGTCATCTGTGGCGTGGTAGCAGCGGGCAACGATGCCCTGAGCACCTCCGGCAGCGAAGGCAGAGCGCTCCCCGGGAAGAGGTTGGATAGGAATTTTTTAAACAAGTCGGGTGCTCTGCCGGGAGCAAAAGATTGCTGCGCCTCGTTGCCGGGTGCCGGTCCGGGGCTGTCAGAAAATCTGCCTCCCGGGACGATGTCACTACTCGGGCGAGAATTCTGCCGTGTGGCGTCGAGATTGGGGATGGTTACTTTCAGCGGCACGCTAGCATTTTGATTATAAAGGAGCACTGCGCCCATATCCGGCGTACCTTCGGTGCCATCGGCGGCGTGGGACGAAGCGGTGAAGACCAGGCACACCAGCATGGCCATGCCCGCCGTCCTTCCTACTTTTAATGCGAGTCCGGATGCCATGAACCTCATTGATACTCATTTATGCGACAAACCGCATTAAAAAAATACCACGATGTTCGGTATGTATCGTGTGGCGATTTGGCACGCCACTTGCTCACGCCGCTTGCTAACGACGGGTAGGAGAAGGAGGGGAAGTCCATGCTGCGTTACCATGCTGCGTTATGCGCGATTTTCATGCTGGCAGCGAACGTCGCCATTGCCGACGACGCCCCGGTATCAGCGGGAACGTTTTTGTCTCTGGCTGCGCCACGTCGTGCACCGGACGGCAAAATCGCAGCACCATGGCGGAACACGCCACCGTATTTTTTTCCGTTGGCGAGACAGAAAATTTTCATGAAGCTGCCGCGCCGCGCACGTGTTGCGGCCGCCATGCCTGAACTGATACACCACCCGCTTTCGCCTGCCCCTTCATCTTTGCCTGCATCCGGCATGACGCATGAGCAGGCCAATCAAATCCTTTCTCTTTTCTCCTCCGCCCGCTAAAAGAGAGGCTATGGCCGACTGGTTCTCCGTTTTGCGCCCAGCGCTGTATCGCCTGCCGCCTGAAGCGGCGCACCGGCTGGCGCTATGGGCGCTGGTGCGCTGTCTATGGCCGCCGGTGAAGGCAACGCTGATACCGGCGCTGGAAGTCAGAGCGCTTGGGTTATATTTTCCCAGCCCAATCGGGCTGGCTGCTGGGTTCGACAAGAATGCCATCGCCATCAATGCGCTGTTAGGGCAGGGATTTGGCTTCGTCGAGACGGGGACGGTCACTCCACGACCGCAGCCTGGCAATTCGCGTCCGCGCCTATTTCGCCTGGGATGCGACGAGGCCATCATCAATCGACTGGGCTTCAACAATGACGGGCTGGAAGTGTTTATCAAGAATTTCAATCGTCGCGATAAAAACAGCGGCATCGCCGGTATCAATATCGGTAAAAACAAGAATTCGTCCGCCACTGTCGCCGATTATATCACCGGCCTCCAGGTGGTGTATCCTTATGCCGATTACGTGACGGTAAATATATCCTCGCCCAATACTGCAGGGCTGCGTGATTTGCAGCGCGGCGAAGCGCTGACGCAGTTATTATCGGCGCTGATCCAGGCACGTGCCGAATGTGTGCTGACATATAACAGGCATGTACCGCTGCTGCTAAAAGTTGCGCCTGATCTGAACGATGAGGAAAAAGAAGCTATTGCGCACTCAGCGCTGGCAGCGGGCATCGACGGGTTGGTTATCGGCAATACTACCCTCTCGCGCCCACCATCGCTCAAGAGTCGCCATGCAGGCGAATCGGGGGGCCTCAGCGGTAGACCGCTCTTTGCGCGTTCAACCGAGGTTTTGCAGGATTTTTACCGGCTGACCGGCGGCAAGATAGTGTTGGTGGGAGCAGGGGGCATTTTCTCCGCCGATGACGCTTACAAAAAAATCCGCGCCGGCGCGACGCTGTTGCAGCTTTACACAGCGATTATCTACCGGGGTTTTTCCGTCGTGCGCAACCTTCAGGAAGGGCTGGCAACGCTGTTGGAAAAAGACGGGTTTACGAATATCCGACAGGCGGTGGGAGCAGACGTCAGGACACAACCTTCATGCGGGTCGGGGGGGGTTAATCACAGACACCATACATCAGATGAACAAGATTAGAGAATCAGAAACATCCGGGACCAGTTTGGCGACCGCGAACGCATCCGCCAAACCGAAGCAAAAGCTTTGCTTAAACCGAAACATTCGAGTAGAAGTAGGAGACCGTGTAGTTTTCTCGATTATTAAGAAGGGTACGGCCATGTTGCAAAAATTCCAAAAAATATTGATCGTTTTAGGCGCTATCTTTCTGGCATTGCTGATTATTGCCGGGCTTGGTTTTAGTTACGGCTACTTTAAAGGCAAAGGTCTCGATAAATCATCGGCAGCCTATGCCAATGCAGCCGTGCCAGCCATAGTTGCCAACTGGGACATCAACCAGTTATTAAGCCGGGCGCATCCGGCCTTGCTGGAGAAGGTGCCCAAGGAGCAAATGGAAAAAATATTCATCACGTTGCGCGGCCTGGGTAAGCTGAAAAATTTCTCTGGCTGTACCGGAGAAGCAAACGAGCAATATCAGATACAGCATTATGTAGTATTGCAGGACACGATGACCAGCGCCTTTTATTTGTGTAACGCCGAGTTTGAGAATGATTCGGCAGTCGTGCGGTTGGCTCTGCTTGATACACCCGATAAAGGCTGGCAGATTTCCGGCCTGCACATTGATTCAAAATTTTTCGATCAAACAAAAAACCAGGATAAAAACAGCCGATGACCGTCACTATGCGGTTATACACGGTACTCAACGGTACGTTGATTGGCCGCGATATGTTCGGTAACCGCTATTACGCCGAGCGCCACGCGTCGAAAAACCACCGTCGCCGCCGCTGGGTGATGTATAAAGGCATCGCCGAGCCGAGTAAGGTGCCGGCAGAGTGGCATAGCTGGTTGCATTACACGCTTGACCTGCCGCTTACTCAGCGGCACATCCGGCGTTACGCTTGGGAAAAGCCGCATGTGCCGAACCTGACCGGTACACCGAATGCCTATCTGCCGCCGGGGCATTTGCTGCGCGGCGCGCACCGTGGGGCAGCTACTGCTGATTACGAGGCATGGCAGCCCTGAAAAAACGCACGCTCATAAAGCGGTAGATACTCAAACATCAACGGGATATATCGTCCCTATGGTCATACAGAAACACTCAAGGAATACCAAATCCAACCCCTGTAAAAAATCATGACCTCTCCCCTTCGCATCGGCATTGCAGGGCTGGGCACCGTCGGCGGCGGCGTGGTAAAACTGCTTGCGCAGAATGCCGAACTGATAGAAAAACACGCGGGTCGCAAGATTATTATTGTCGCAGTAAGTGCCAAAGATAA
>JAGWIM010000014.1 GCA_028873525.1 Pseudomonadota bacterium | reverse complement strand
GGCAGCCTTCCTTATACATATGCGGCTCATCGGAGCTTTCGAGGATCTCGGGGTTGATGAGCGCGTATTGCTTTCCGGCGCCGCCATCGTCGCGCCAGGCGACATCGGCGACGAGGATGCGTTTCAACATGCCGACCTGCACGGCTGCCAGCCCGATGCCTTTTTCGTGGTACATCGTTTCGAACATGGCGGCGACCAGACGGCGCACCTCATCGTCCACCTTTTCGACGGGCGATGACCTGGTTTTGAGGCGCGGATCCGGCGCGATGATGAGGGGGAAAACAGTCATGGGTAAATGTTAACACACGTCTTTCAGGCGGCCAAGCGTTTCCTCTTTTCCCAGCACTTCCATCACCTCGAAAATGGGGGGGGAGGTGGTGCTGCCGGAAAGTGCGGCGCGCAAGGGTTGGGCGACCGCGCCCAGTTTCTGACCCGTAGATTCGGCATATGCGCGGCAAAGCTGCTCCAGCGCCGCGTGGTTCCAATCGGCCTCGGCTTCGAGTTTCGGCAGCAGCGCGTTGACAGTTTCGCGGCCGCCCTTGTCCAGGATGTCTTTGGCCTTGGCATCCATCGGCAGCGGGCGGGCAGCGATATAAAACGCCGCGTTTGCGGCCAGATCGACCAGCGTTTTCGCGCGGGCTTTCAGGCCGGGCATGGCGCGTAATAAAATTTCTCTCCCCCCTTGCGGGGGAGGGGCAGGGAGAGGGGTACTCCTGTTGAAAACATCGCCCTTTCCCGCCTCGCTACGCTGCGCGACCTCTCCCATCAGGGGGGGGGTGATGAGGTTAACCAGCCTCTCATCCCCCGCCTCGCGGATATAATGCCCATTTAAATTCTCCAGTTTGGCAAAATCGAACCGCGACGGTGACTTGCCGACGGCATCCAAATCGAACCACTTTATCGCCTGTTCGGTAGAAATAATTTCATCATCGCCATGCGACCAGCCGAGCCTGAGCAGGTAATTGCGCAGCGCCTCCGGCAGATACCCCATCTTCTCATATTCCTGCACGCCGAGAGCGCCATGCCGCTTGGAAAGCTTCGCGCCGTCCGGCCCGTGAATCAGCGGAATATGCGCGAACTGCGGCGCGTCCCAGCCCATGGCGCTGTAAATCATCAACTGCCGGAAACTGTTGGTCAGGTGGTCGTCGCCGCGGATGATGTGCGTGACGTCCATATCATGATCATCGACGACGACGGCCAGCATATAAGTCGGCGCGCCGTCCGAGCGCAGCAGCACCATGTCGTCAAGCTCGGCATTTTGCAGCGTGACCATGCCCTGCACCTTGTCATGCACCACCGTTTCGCCGGTGAGCGGCGCCTTGATGCGGATGACATAAGGTTCGTTCGGATGCTCATGCCTGTCGCGCCACGGGCTGCGGAATTTAGCGTTGGGATTGGCTTTACGGAACTCTTCCAGCTCGGCCTGCGTGGTGTAACATTTATAGGCGTTGCCGTGTTTCAGGAGTTCATGCGCCACGTCGGCGTGACGCGCCGCGCGGGCATACTGATATACCGCGTCGCCTTCCCAATCCAGCCCCAGCCATTTCAGCCCATCAAGAATGGCCTGTGTGGCCTCCGGCGTCGAGCGCTCGCGGTCGGTATCTTCGATGCGGAGGAAAAATTTCCCGCCGTAATGTTTCGCATACAGCCAGTTGAACAGCGCGGTGCGCGCGCCGCCGATATGCAGAAAGCCGGTGGGCGAGGGGGCGAAGCGGGTGATGATCATCAGTTGTCAGTTGGCAGTTATCGGTTAACGGAATAGAACGTTCAAAGGGGGTTCAAATTGTTACCTTTGCTGTCAACTGTCAACTGGCAACTGTCAATTGCGCGCGAGCGCCTCATCCTCTGGTCGCCGGTCATGATGATGCCGGGGATTGTGGCGTATTTCCGGCTGGCGCGGGAGCCGCCGCTGTGGCTGGGGCTGGCGTTGCTGGCGGCGGCGGCGGTATTGCTGGCGCTGGCGCGGCGGTATGCCGCAAGGCCGGTGGCCGCCGCGCTGTTCCTCGTGGCGCTGGGGTTCGCGGCGGCGCAGTTTCGCGCGCATCAGGTGGCCACGCCAATGCTTTCCCATCCGTTGGAAGATCGCATGGTTGAAGGCGTTATTGATGAGATCGATCCGGCGGATGCGAAAGTAAAACTGGTCATCGGCCGGCCGCAGGTTGAAGGGCTTGCGCCTGCCGAAACGCCGCAGCGCATACGCATCGGCGTCCGCCATGATGACCCGGATTTGCAGGTCGGCGACCGCGTGCGGTTTTATGCCACGCTCTTTCCGCTGCCGTCGCCCGACCTGCCGGGCGGCTATGATTTCGCGCGGCATTTTTATTTCCGATCGATCGGCGCGGTCGGCTTCGCCTATGGCCGGGCGCATCTTTCGGAACGCGCTGCGCGTTCTGATTTTTCAACGTGGCTCGGCAATCTGCGCCGCATCATCGGTGACGGTATGCGCGCCGCCATGCCGCCTCCCGTGGGCGCAGTGGCGGCGGCGATGACGGTCGGCCAGAGCGGCCCGATTCCAGGTGACGTGAAAGCCGATTTGCGTGATGCCGGGTTGGCGCACATGCTGGCGATTGCCGGACTGCATCTTGGCATCGCGGCGGGGGTGGTGTTCTTCGCCGTGCGGCTGCTGCTGTCGCTCTGGCTGAAGCTTGCGCTCAGGCTTCCGGTCAAGAAAATCGCCGCCGCGCTGGCGCTCATGAGCGCCTTTATTTACCTGCTGCTCGCCGGCTGCCCGGTGCCGGCCGAGCGCGCCTTTATCATGGTGACGGTGCTGTTTTCCGCCGTGCTGCTCGACCGGCGCGCCATCACGCTGCGCACGCTGGCGATTGCGGCGTTTCTCATCCTGCTGATTTTTCCCGAATCGCTCCTGGGGCCGAGCTTCCAGCTATCGTTTGCGGCGACGCTGGCGATTGTGAGTTTTTACGAACGCTTCGGACGCGCGCTGTGGCGGCCGCATTCCTCGCTTCCCGGCAAGGTGTTTCACCATGCGCTTGCCATCGCCTGCACGTCGCTGGCCGCCACGCCGGCCACCGCGCCGTTCATTCTTTATCACTTCAACCGCTTTGCTATTTTCGGGCTGCTGGCCAACATGGTTGTCATTCCGCTGGCGACCTTTCTCATCATGCCGGGTATCGTACTGTCGCTGCTGCTCATGCCTCTGGGGTGGCAGCAGATTGGTTATTGGCCTTTGGAATGGGGTACGCGGATGATGCTCATCATGGCGGCGTGGGTGACCAGCCTGCCGTATGCGGCGTTGTTTCTCCCGGCGCCGACCGATGCGGGGTTGATAGTTGCCGCCTTCGGATTGTTGTGGCTGTGCCTGACGCCGGGGCGCAAGCGACTGCTCGGTCTGCCGCTTATCATCGCCGGCGTGGCAACGCTCTTGTTACAACAGCCTTATGATGTGCTGGTGAGCGCCGACGGCGGCAAGGTGGCGCTGCGGTTGCCGGACGGGCGATTTGCTTTTCTGCGCGGCAGGCCGTCGAGTTTCGACGGGCAGGCCTGGCTGCGCTGGCACGGGCAGAAAGAAGCGTTGCTTCGCCGCGATCTCGATAACGCCGATTGCGATAAAACCCGTTGCATCGTCACCTCGCACCGGCAGCGCATCGCCGTGCAGTTACATAAAGGAAAAACCGCCGGATTGTGTAACAGCGGCGCCGACATCATCATCGCTTCGGATGCGCTGCAAAATTGCGGGCAGCCGAAATTGCTCATGGATGGAAACTTCCTGCGGGCGCATGGCGCGACCGGGTTGCGGCTCGGAAATGCTATTGTGGTGGAATCGGCTGAAAATGGCGTGGGAATGCGTCCATGGAGTGTTGCTTCCCCCTGATTTCGGACTATAACAGAAGCATGAACGACGTTGCCGTAAGCATTGATAATCCATTACTCGCCGCGCTCAATCCCGAGCAGCGGCAGGCTGTCGAAGCGACTGGCGGGCCGCTCCTGGTGCTGGCCGGCGCCGGCACCGGCAAGACGCGCGTGCTGACCACGCGCATCGCCTGTATCCTGATGAACAAGCTGGCTTGGCCGGACGAAATTCTGGCCGTCACTTTTACCAACAAGGCGGCGCGCGAAATGGCCGAGCGCATTGACTTGCTTCTTACTTCTCCCTCCCCCGTTCGGGGGGAGGGTTGGGGTGGGGGTAACATAAGCGCCCGGCAAAATACCCCCTCCCTGACCCTCCCTCCTGCAGGGGGAGGGAATAGTTTGAGATGGATGGGCACGTTCCATTCCATCGGCGCGCGCGTCATCCGCCGCCACGCCGAGAAGCTGGGACTGACCTCGAGCTTCACCATTCTGGACGTCGACGATCAATTGCGGCTGCTCAAAGCGATTCTTGCCGAGTTACATATCGACGAAAAATCGCTGCCGCCGAAATTATTTTCCGCCGTCATCCAGAGCTGGAAAGACCAGGGGCTGACCCCGGATAACATCACCAGCGCGCAGGATTTACAGGCGGCGGGCGGGCAGGCGGCGCGCGTGTATAAGGCGTATCAGGAACGCCTGCGCAGCTTAAACGCCGCTGATTTCGGCGATCTGATTCTGCATATGCTCACGCTTTTTACGCGGCATCCCGGAGTGCTGGAGGAATACGCAAAACGGTTCAAATATATCCTGGTGGATGAGTATCAGGATACCAACGTGGCGCAATATCTGTGGCTCAGGCTGCTTGCCAGCTTTCATAAAAATATCTGCTGCGTCGGCGATGATGATCAATCCATCTATAGCTGGCGCGGGGCGGAGGTCGGCAACATCCTGCGGTTCGAGCGCGATTATCCGAACGCCAGAACCGTGCGGCTCGAACGCAATTACCGCTCGACGCCGCACATACTGGCGGCGGCTTCCGCCGTCATCGCCAATAATCGCGGGCGGCTTGGGAAAACCTTGTGGACGCACGTGAAAGACGGCGAAAAAATCCGGCTGAAATCGGTGTGGGACGAGCGCGAGGAGGCGCGGTTCATCGGCGAGGAAGTGGAAGACATGCAGAAGAAAGGCATACCCCTTGGGGGTATGGCGATACTGGTGCGCGCCGGCTTCCAGACCCGCGCCTTCGAGGAGCGGTTCCTGACGCTCGGCGTGCCGTACCGCGTCATCGGCGGTCTGCGTTTCTATGAGCGCGCCGAGATACGCGACGCCGTGGCGTATCTCCGCATTATCGCCTCGCCGGCGGACGGGCTGGCGTTCGAGCGCGTCATCAATATACCCCGCCGGGGTATCGGCCAGGCGACGATGCAGCAACTGCATACGGTGGCGAGAAACCTCAACGCCTCGCTGTACAACGCGACGATGCACCTGCTGAAAACCGGCGAGATCAAGGGAAAGCTGGCGTCGTCGTTGCAGCGATTCATTGATTCCTGCGAGCGCTGGCGCAAGAAGCTGGACGAATTGACGCTGCCGGAAATCGTTGATCTGGTATTGGAGGAAAGCGGCTACCGCGCCATGTGGCAGCAGGAAAAAACGCCGGAGGCGGCGGGCAAATTAGAGAACCTGAAAGAGTTGTCGCGCGCCGTCGGCGAGTTCGAGAATATCAATAATTTCCTTGAGCATGTGAGCCTTGTCACCGAGGCGGCAAACGCCGACAGCAATGCCGACATGGTAAGCCTGATGACGCTTCATGCCGCCAAGGGGCTGGAGTTCGACGCGGTGTTCCTGCCGGGCTGGGAGGAGGGATTGTTTCCGCACCAGCGCGCCATTGACGAGTCCGGCGCCAGGGGGCTGGAGGAAGAGCGGCGGCTGGCCTACGTGGGCATGACGCGCGCGCGCAAGAAACTCACCATCGCCCATGCCGCCAACCGCCGCATTTACAACCAGTGGCAGAGCAGCGTGCCGTCGCGCTTCATCGCCGAAATCCCGCAAGAGCATATCGAAACATTAGACGGCGGTGTTTACGGTTCGGCGCAATCGGGCGGGAACGGGAATTGGAAAGATGAAGTAGCGGCGATTTTAGGCGGCGCGCCGAAAAAAGAAGAGTCGCATTTTGCCAGGGGCGCGCGCGTCTTTCACCAGAAATTCGGCTATGGCCGCATTGAGTCATCCAGCGGCGGCCATCTTGATATTGCCTTCGAAAAAGCCGGGCATAAAAAGGTGCTGGCGGATTTTGTGAAACCTGCGTGAGGATCATGCCATGATGCTTGCAAACAAAACCGTCTTCATCACCGGTGCGACGGCGGGGTTTGGCCGCGCGTGTGCGGAGTTGTTTGTAAAAGAAGGCGCGCGCGTCGCCGCCTGCGGGCGGCGCAAGGAGCGGCTGGAGGAATTGAAGCAGGCATTGAGCGCCCACTCCCATCACCCGGCTGCCTCCGGCAGCCATCCTCTCCCGGAGGGAGAAGGTATTTTCACTATTCCGCTCGATGTGCGCGACCAGCAGGCAGTGGAAAAAGCCGTGGCGTCGCTGCCGAAGGAATTTTCCGAGGTGGAGATTCTCATCAACAATGCCGGGCTGGCGCTGGGGACGAATGCGTTCGACAAAGCCGAACTCGCTGATGCGCAGCAAATGGTGGAGACCAATATCCTCGGCGTGATTTATTGCACGCGCGCCATTCTTCCCGGCATGGTGGCGCGTAACCGGGGGCACATCGTCAATCTCAGCTCGGTGGCAGGCGCCTATCCCTATCCGGGCGGGAATGTGTATGGCGCGACCAAGGCGTTCGTCACGCAGTTCTCGCTCAACCTGCGCGCCGATGTGCTGGGAAAAAACATCCGCATCACCGACATCGAACCGGGCATGGCCGAAACCGAATTCTCGCTGGTCAGGCTGCATGGCGACGCGGCGAAGGCGGATGCCGTATATCAGGGTGTTCAGCCGCTGACGGCGGAGGACATCGCGCAGAGCATTTTGTGGGCGGTGACGCGGCCGCCGCACGTCAACATCAACCGGCTGGAGCTGATGCCGACTCAGCAGGCGTTCGGGCCGTTCGCGGTACACCGGGAAAAACGATAAAGCGTTATTCAGCCATTTTCTCCCCGTTTTCCCGGCATTATTTTTGATTATTTCCGTATTTTCCGCCCGTTTTTCCCTATTTTTTCCCCATTTATTTTCAGCCTCCGGGCGCATTGGCGCAACGCCTGCCATTGCATGGATAGCACGCGGGCGGATGCTGCGGAAGGGGGAAAGTTATTTCAGCCCGAAGAAGGCGGCAACGCGATCGGCCATGCCTTTCAGGTAATCGAATCCGCCGTCGCCCCAGACGTTGCTGCTGTTGGTGCCCCAGACGTTATCGCCGGACGTGCCCCAGACGTTGCCGCTCTTCATGCCCCAGGCGTTTGTCCCGCCGGATGGCGTGTGGACGATGGCGTCGGACGGGCCGTGCACGCCGTAACCCTGCTGGTTGGCGGCCTGCATGGCCTGCAGCTTGCGCAGGTTGATGAAATGCGGGCTGTATTTGTCGATGGCTTCCTGCAACGCCCGGTCGGTGAGGAAGGATTTCGGTTTGTAGCGTCCCAGCGACCAGCCCATCAGCGTTGACATTCTGCCGGTCTTGGGATTGACCTTGGCGACGATGTTGCCGGCGATGTCGAATACCTTGCCGTTGCGGTTAAGCGTGCCGTTGGGAAAAGTCCGCGGCTGGATAACCACCATCCGGCGTTCGGCCTTGGCCTGTTTGGCGGCCTTCCTGGCCGCGATTTCCTTCAGCGCCAGATCGGCGCGCTTGCTTATTTTTCGCGCTTCGCCGAATGTGCCGGGAATTCCGAAGCCTGTCTGGAGTTTGTTCAAGGCTTTCTTCCGGGTTTCGTTTATCCGCTTCTTGAAGATGTGTTTGTAGCGGTCAGCAGTGTGCAGCTTGCTTTTTTTCTGGATTTCGAGGCGCACCAGGCTGCCGGCAATGCTCTGCTTGCCGATGCTGCGCGCGCCGCTGAAAAAACGTACGGTGGACATAATTACAGTATAGACCAAAGCAAAAGATTGGCGTAGGGGTAGAAGGCAAAATTCATCAAATTGTCATAAATCGGGCAAGCTATGAACAAGTTATTGATTGTTATTATTATTCTTATCTTTTCTACCTTCTCTACCTTCAGCGCCGCACTGGCGCTGACCTTCGGCCACGACACGCTTGCCATCAAAACGGCATCGGGCGAGCGGTATTTCCCGGTCGATGTCGCCGAGACGTTGCCGCAGCAGGAGCGGGGGTTGATGTACCGCACGCGGCTGGCGGATGATTACGGTATGCTGTTTGTCATGAAGGCTGACAGCGACATCACGATGTGGATGAAAAATACGCCGCTTTCGCTCGACATGCTGTTTATCGACAAGCGCGGCAGGATTGTTTACATTGCGGCGCAGACGACGCCCGAATCGACGGCGATTGTCCGCGCCGGGCGGCCGGTGCGCGCCGTGCTGGAGTTGAAAGGCGGCGTGGCGGCGAAAGACGGCATTCGCGTGGGAGACCGTGTCATGAGTCGTTATTTTGCGCCATGAGGCTTTTTCCCCTCTCCTGCGTTATGGGAGAGAGGACAGTGAGAGATGCCGGTTGAACATTATGAATATAAAAATCATCCTTGGTATTGTTTTTGCGGGCATCGTGTCATTGGCCGCGCTGGCTGACGAATCGACGCCGTTGTTTTACAGCCGCAGCGATATCGCCATCGTGCGCCGCACGCCGGTGGCGCTGCCGTGGCTGCCGCCGGTGCCCGACGCCCATAACGCCGCGCCGCGCCGCGTCATCTTCGGCGTCGAGGTACGCGACGCCACGACGCTCTACAATCAGAAAGGCTGGTTCAACCTGAGCAGCCCGTCGGATAACGGCGGCGTGCTGATGCTGTTCGCCGCGCCCGGCATCGCGCCGATCGTGCCGGCGGCGCAATACGCGCCGCTGGATATACTGATGATCGATAGCGAAGGCACTATCACGCAAATCGTCCCCAATGTCACGCTCTCCGAATTGCAGCAGGAGATTACGCCCGCGTCGCCGGTGATGGCGTTTCTTTTTTTGAAAGGCGGCGCCTGCAAGAAATTTTCCATCGAGCCGGGCGACAGCGTCGATTATCCGCGCTTCAAAAAACCGCCGGCGGTGCTCAGCATTGTGCCGCCCGTGCCGGCGACGCGCGATATAACGCCGCCTGGGACAGGGCAGTGAGGCAGAGATCAATACGCGAACATTTCCTGCAGCGCGGCGCAGAGCGCGCGGGCGGTTTCTTCCCCTGTCCTATCGAGTTTTTTTGATCAATCGGCGCTTATCGACGCTGCGGACGTGATCGAGTAGAATCAAGCCTTTTTTACCTTTAAATGCGATGGGAATACGGACAATCAAATCCATATAATAATCGCGCAATCGTAGATTATATTGAGCATCCCGAGAATCGGCAGCAATAAGAGCGTCTGCGATGAAGACGCCCGAAAGGAAATAGAAGGCAGACTTCACGCCACTTCCCGCAACTTCTCCACATCCGCCCTAATCCCCAGCCGCTCGAACACCCAGACCAGCGCGCGGGTAAGCTCCATCATCATCTCATGCGTGTGGCAGGGGTTGGGCGTGATGCGCAGGCGCTCGGTGCCGCGCGGGACGGTGGGGTAATTAATCGGCTGCACGTAAATGTCGAACTGCTCGAGAAGCATGTCGGAGGCCTGCTTGCACAGCACCGGATCGGCGACCAGCACCGGCAGGATGTGGCTGTCGGTCGGCATCACCGGCAGCCCGGCTTTTTCCAGCATTTCTCGGGTGACGCGCACGCTGTAGCGCTGGCGGTTCCGCTCGTCATCGCTTTCCATCAAGTGGCGGATGCTCGCGGTCGCCCCGGCGGCCAGCGCCGGGGGCAGGGCGGTGGTGAAGATGAAGCCCGGCGCGTAGGAACGTATCATATCCACCAGCGCCCGGCTGCCTGCGATATAGCCGCCCATGACGCCGTAGGCTTTTCCCAAAGTGCCCTGAATCACCGTGACGCGGTGCATGATGCCTTCGCGCTCGGCGACGCCGGCGCCGCGCCCGCCGTACATGCCCACCGCGTGGACCTCGTCGAGATAGGTGATGGCGTTGTATGTATCCGCGAGGCCGCAGAATGCCTTGATGGGCGAAATATCGCCGTCCATGGAATAAACCGATTCAAAGGCGATGACTTTCGGGCGCGCCGGATCGGCGGTTTTCAATAACGATTCGAGATGATTGACGTCATTATGGCGGAAGATGTGCTTTTCCGCCCTGCTGTTCCTGATGCCGACGATCATCGAGTTGTGGTTGCATTCGTCCGAATAGATGATGCAGTCCGGCAGCATGGCGCACAGCGTGCCGAGCGAGGTTTCATTGGCGACGTAGCCGGAGGTGAATACCAGCGCCGCTTCTTTTTTGTGCAGTTCGGCCAGCGTGTTTTCGAGCGTGACGACCGCATGGTGAGTGCCGGAGATGTTGCGCGTGCCGCCGGCGCCGGCGCCGAGTCGCCCGATGGCTTCGGCCATGGCGGTGATGACTTTCGGGTGCTGCCCCATGCCGAGATAATCGTTGCTGCACCAGACGGTGACGGTGCGGCCGGTGATGTGGCTCAAGGCCAGCGGAAACGAACCGGCCTTGCGTTCCAGATCATTGAACACGCGGTAGCGGCCTTCGGCCTTGAGCCTGTCGATACTGGACCGGAAGTGGGATTCGTAGTTGATCATGCTCCAGTCCTGCGAGGCGCGAAGCGGCCGCGCAGGATCCTTTCCGTCAGGTACTGTGCCCGCGTTTCACGCGCCACAGGATTATTACAGCAACCGTAAACAAAACCAGCGCCGTCATCTGATGCGCCAAAGCCAACGGCAGCGGCGCCTGATGAAGCAGCGTAGCCACGCCGAGCATGAATTGCAGCGCAATGATGGCCGCAACCGCCGCGCACACCTTGCCAAGACGGGCGTTCTTAACATATCCGCGGTGCAAATACCACCAGAATAAAAACCCCGCCGCCACTAAAATCGCCACATTCCTGTGCAGGAACTGGATGGTGGCGATAGTATCCCGGCTTTCGGGCAGGAAATGCCCGTTCATGTCCGGCCAGGTGTTATAGAGCAACCCGGCGTGCAGCCCCGCCATCAGCGCGCCGAGGATGATTTGCAGGCAGAGGAGGGAAAACCAAGCGGCCAGCGGCCAGCGGCCAGCGGTCAGTGGAAAATGCTTACTGGCCGCTGATCGCTGGCCGCCGGCAACTACATCCATCGCCGCCCACAGCAGCAGCGCATAAATCAGCAGTGCGGTGGACAGGTGCAGCGCGAGGCGGACGGGGCTGACGGCGGGGGTATTCACCAGCCCGCTTCTCACCATCAGCCAGCCGATGGCGCCCTGCAGGCCTCCCAACGCGAAAATAACCACCAACCGCCAGAAAAATCGTTTGCTGAAGCTGCGTCGCGCCGCGAAAATCACCAGCGGCAGAAAAAACACCAGCCCGATGGCGCGCCCAAGCAGCCGGTGGATATATTCCGGCCAGAAGATGGCCTGGAACCCGGAGAGCGTCATGCCGGCGTTGACCTGTTTGTATTGCGGCGTCGCTTTGTAGGCGGAAAATTCCTGCCGCCACGCGGCCGTGGAAAACGGCGGGATGACGCCGTGAATGGGCTGCCACTCGGTGATGGAGAGGCCGGAGCCGGACAGCCGCGTGTAGCCGCCGATCAGCACCATCATCGCCACCAGGAACACGCAGGCGGCAAGCCAGAGGAATAGCGCGCGGCGGTCTCGGGTGACGGGCGGCGGGCGGCGGGTGGCGGATGGCCAAGTCCATTGCATATGTTCATATAGACTGCTAGAGGTGCGAAAGCCAATGACTAATTCCAACTCACCCTCCGGGATCCGGCACCCGACGCCCGTCACCCCGCTTTCCCGTTACTGGCTCCTGCTCGGCGTGATGGCGCTGGCGGTGGCCGGGTTGTTTGCGTTCGCGCTGGTGTTCGCCCGCACGCCGGAGTTGACGCAGATAGAAATTTTTGACGACATATTTCACAAGGCGCTGGTGGTGCATGTGGATTTATCGGTGCTGGTGTGGTTCCTGTCCATCGCCTGCCTGATGTGGAGCCTGCTGGGTTCCGGCGGACAGGTGTTCCCGTTCATCGAGGAGGCGGCGCTGATTTCCTTCGGCCTCGGCGCACTGCTTATCGCCCTCTCGCCGCTCGATCCGCGCGGCGTGGCGCTGATGAGCAATTATATCCCCGTGCTGATGAGTCCGGTGTTTTTCCTCGGGCTGGCATTGGTATTGTGCGGCGTGCTGCTGATGCTGGTAAAAGCGGTTATCGGCGGCCGGCGGCCGGCGGCCGGTGATTCAATGTTGCCGGAAACGCTGCGCTGGCCGCTGCTTGCTTCCGCCTGCGTGGCCTTCATGGCCATTACCGCCTTCGTCTGGTCTTTCCGCCAGATGCCCGCCGATACCCTCGGCCAGCCGCGCTACGACCTGATGTTCTGGGGCGGCGGCCATGTGTTGCAGTTCGTGCATGTGCAGGTGATGATGGTGTGCTGGGTGCTGCTGACGCAGCAGATGCCGGAGGTTAGAGGCCAGATGTCAAAAAAAACGCCGACATCTAACATCTGGTTTCTGACATCTATCTTTTCCATCGGCCTTGTCGTTGCGCTGGCGACGCCGCTGCCGTATCTGCTTTATGACGTGACATCGTCCGAGCACCGGCTGTTTTTCACGCGGATGATGACGTGGGCGGGCGGCATCGCGCCGCTGCTCCTTGGCCTGCTTATTCTTCCCGCGTTATGGCCAATGCGTAAA
Source organism: Pseudomonadota bacterium (assembly GCA_028873525.1). GTDB lineage: Bacteria > Pseudomonadota > Alphaproteobacteria > Rickettsiales > SXRF01 > JABDCD01. Next base: position 17,058 of record JAGWIM010000014.1, on the reverse strand, counting down.
AACGCGCTGTGGGCGACGCTGGCCGCGTCCATCCTGCTGTTTTTCTATGGCGGTGCTCTCGGCGGGATGATTCGGGGGCAGAATGTCACCATTCCGGCGCATTACCACGGATCGATCGTCGGCGTGACGCTGGCGTTCATGGGCATGGCGTATTTGTTATTGCCGCAATTCGGCTGGCGCAACGTGACCGGATGGCGTCTCGCCTTCTGGCAACCCATTATTTATGGCGGCGGGCAGATACTCCATATCACCGGGCTTGCCATCAGCGGCGGCTACGGCGTGCTGCGCAAAACGCCCGGCGGTTTTGCCCATGTGTCGCCTGCCGTCAAGGCCGCGATGGGGCTGATGGGCATCGGCGGATTACTGGCCATTGCCGGCGGGTTTATGTTTGTCTATATTATCCTGCGGGCTGCGAAGCGGCAGCGCAGGGTAGGTTTCGTTGAATAATATCCGGCGTCCGCGTTTCCTGCGCCGCAGGATTGAGCGCCAGCGCCGCTACTTTTCCAATGATGACCAGCGTCGGCGGTTCCAGCTTTGCATCCTGCACGGCCTGAGAAATATCGCATAGCGTGGAGAGAATGACACGCTGCTTATCCGTCGTGCCGTCCTGAATGGCGGCGGCGGGCATATGCTTATCCAGCCCGTGCTCCACCAATTTCTCCGCGATGATGCCGAGATTGGCCAGCCCCATGTAAACCACGAGCGTGGTATCGGCATCGGCGAGGCTTTGCCAATCGAGTTGCAAATCCTGTGAGACGGGAAGCGGCTGCACAGGATCCCTATCCGCGGCATGAGATCCTGCGTTCTTCGCCTTCGGCTCGCCGCAGGATTGGATGTGCCCGGTAATAAATCTTACTCCCGTCGCCAGCCCGCGGTGGGTCAGCGGGATGCCGGCAGTGGCGGCGCAGCCCTGCGCCGAGGTAATGCCGGGGATAATCTTGAAATCGATATGGTGTTTAGCCAGGTGCTGCGCTTCCTCGCCGCCGCGGCCGAACAGAAACGGGTCGCCGCCTTTCAGGCGCACGACCTGCTTGCCCTGCCGTGCCAGCGCCACCAGTAAATCATTGATTTCCTCCTGCGTCATGGCCTTCTGCGTGCAGGACTTGCCGGCGAAAAACCGCGCCACGCCGCGCGGAATCAACGCCAGTACATCCTCCGACACCAGCCGGTCATAAACCACCGCGTCGGCGCGTTCGATGGCCTTCAGCGCTTTCAGCGTCAACAATTCCGCGTCGCCCGGCCCGGCGCCGACCAGTGATACTTTGGCTGTCATCCCCTGATTAAACCCCTTTTTTCGCCGTTTGCCAACGGTAAAACTTACGGATTTTTAATGCGGCGGACAGCGGTTGGGTATTGCCAAGAGCGTAAGATTGTGGAATAGATGGGGGCATCCCGCTACCATCATTTCACCGTGTTCACACCAAGGAGAATATTATGCAGACATCGAAAATCATCGCCGTCGCCGCGGCACTGTCCGTGCTGGCCGGCTGCACCGGCCCGAACGGCCAGCCAGGCGGCGGCATCATGAACGGCGGCGGCATCGACAAGCAGGACGTCGGCACGGTCGCCGGCGCCGTTGGCGGCGGCGTGCTCGGCAGCATGGTCGGACGCGGCACCGGCCAGGTCGCGGCCACCATCGTCGGCGGCCTGCTCGGCGGCGCCATCGGCAATTCCATCGGCAAATCGCTGGATAATGCCGACATGGCGGCCTACAACGCCACGTCGCAGAAAGCCCTGGAAACCGCTCAGCCCGGCCAGACCCTGCCCTGGCAGAATCCTGAGAGCGGCAACTCCGGTACGGTCACGCCGTCCAACTATTACCAGAACGCGCAGGGCCAGTATTGCCGCGAATACAGCCAGACCGTCACCGTCGGCGGCCGGACGCAGCAGGCTTACGGCAAGGCTTGCCGCCAGCCGGACGGATCGTGGCAGATTACCCAGCAGTAAGCGCGTATAACCTGATGAATGATACAGCGGAAAAAGAGACCGGCGCGCCGGTCGGCGCGCTGATGCAGGGTAAGCGCGGCCTGATCATGGGCGTTGCCAATGATAAGTCGCTGGCGTGGGGCATCTCCAAATACCTGGCGGCGCAGGGGGCGGAACTCGCCTTCACCTTTCAGGGCGAGGCGCTGGAGAAGCGTGTGCGGCCGCTGGCAGCCTCGGTTGGCGCCAAGCTCATCCTGCCGTGCGACGTTACGGACGCGCTGAGCATGGACGCCGTGTTCGACGGCATCAAGCGCCAGTGGGGCGGCATGGATTTTCTCGTCCACGCCATCGCTTTTTCCGACAAGAACGAGCTGAAAGGAAAATATCTCGATACCTCGCTCGATAATTTCCTGCTGACGATGAACGTCTCCTGTTATTCCTTCACCGCGCTGGCCAGACGCGCCAGCAATCTGATGCAGGGTGGCGGCAGCCTGGTGACGCTGACGTATCTGGGCGCCGAACGCGTCATCCCGCATTACAACGTCATGGGCGTGGCCAAGGCGGCGCTGGAGACCAGCATTCGCTACCTCGCCGCCGACCTCGGCGCGCAGAAAATCCGCGTCAACGCCATCTCGGCCGGGCCGGTGAAAACACTGGCGGCGTCGGGCATCGGCGATTTCCGCTATATCCTGAAATGGAACGAGTTGAATGCGCCCCTGCAGCGCAATACCACCATTGAGGATGTAGGCGGCGCTGCGCTTTATTTATTATCCGAATTGGGGCAGGGCACGACCGGCGAAGTGCTGCACGTTGACTCCGGCTACCACGTCGTCGGCATGAAACGCCCCGATGCGCCGGATATAAGCACGGTGTGACGCAGTGCCCCGCGCCTCGTTAGCTGCGTTGGAAACACAACTGATTATTGCCGCAAAGAGAAGTATTTATCTTCCGATGCCTGTGATGCATTGGAAAAGAATGCCGACGATATTAAGCCGTATGGTGATGGGATTGTTACGCTCTATGGTTAATGCAGCCAATAACAAGGCGCTCGCATGACCTTCAACGCCTTCGCCCACGCGACAGTTTGACACTTCCTGCAAAAAATGGCATAATGGCATTGAATATGGCATTTTCAGGTAGTTTATGACAAATGGCATACAGACGCGCATAAGCAACGGCGGAAGGATAGTCATTCCTGCCATGTACCGCAAAAGCCTCGGCTTAAGCGAAGGCGAACCGGTTACGCTCAGCATGGATGAATTCGGTATTCGCATCTCTACGCCGCGCCTGGCGCTGCGCCGACTGCAAGCCCTGGCCGCCAAACGCATTCCCAAAGGACGCAGGGTATCGGAGGAATTAATCGCCGAACGCCGTGCCGAAGCTAAACGGGAACTTGAAGAAATGAAGCGGTATGGCAAAAAGCGCAAAGATTGAAACGCTGCTGGACGCCTCGGCATTCGTTGCGGCGGTACTGAATGAACCCGGCGCCGATATGGTCGAAGACCGGGTTGATGAAGGCGCCGCCATCAGCAGCGTCAATCTGGCCGAGAGCATTTCCAAACTCCTTTATTACGACTATACGCTGGAAGAGATACAGGCGGCGGTAGAGGACATGCGGCTCAGGGTTATCCCCTTTGACAAATCGCAGTCCTTTCTCATATCCGTTTTTCAGCCCTATATTAAATCCCACAATCTGTCGCTGGCTGACCGCGCCTGTCTTGCCGTTGCGCTTGAGGGAGGATATACTGTCCTGACCACCGACAGACCGTGGAAAAAATTACCTCTTGATGTACCCGTTCAACTAATCCGATGACTTTCAACACCTTCGGCCATATCTTCCGATTCACCACCTGGGGCGAGAGCCACGGCGAGGCCATCGGCTGCGTCGTGGACGGCGTGCCGTCGCTGATTCCGCTGTCCGAATCCGACATCCAGCCCTGGCTCGATAAGCGCCGCCCGGCGCAGTCGCGCTATACCACACAACGCAAGGAAAGCGACATCGTCAAAATCCTCTCCGGCGTCTTCGAGGGCAAAACCACCGGCGCGCCGGTCAGCCTGATTATTTATAACGAAGACCGGAAATCGAAGGATTACGAAACCATCAAGGACAAATTCCGCCCCGGCCATGCCGATTACACCTGCCAGGCGAAATACGGCATCCGCGACTGGCGCGGCGGCGGGCGCGCATCCGCGCGCGAAACCGCCATGCGCGTGGCCGCCGGGGCGATTGCCAGGAAGATATTGTCGCGCCGCCCTCATCCGGCGCCTCGCGCCACCTTTTCCCAGGGGGAGAAGGAAATAACGATTCGTGGCGTCATGATAGGCATGGGCGATGATTTCATTGACCGCAAACAATGGGATTGGAAAGAAATCCATAAAAATCCCTTCTGGTGCCCGGATGCAAAAGCCGCGGCGCGCTGGGCGGCAAAGCTCGACAACATCCGCAAGGAAGGTTCGTCCATCGGCGCGGTGATTGAAGTGGTGGCGGAGGGCGTGCCGGCGGGTTTAGGTGCGCCGATTTACAAAAAACTCGATGCCGATCTGGCGGCGGCGATGATGAGCATCAATGCCGTCAAGGGCGTAGAAATCGGCGATGGCATGGCGGCGGCAGCCTTGCGCGGCGAGGAAAACGCCGACCGCATGCGGACGAAAGGAGACAAAACCATATTTCTTTCTAACCACGCCGGTGGCATACTGGGCGGCATATCGACCGGCCAGCCGGTGGTGGCGCGGTTCGCCGTCAAGCCGACCAGCTCTATTCTGCAGCCTATTGAAACCATTGATGTGCATCACCAGAATACCACCATCGAAACCAGGGGGCGGCATGATCCGTGCGTCGGCATCCGCGCCGTGCCGGTGGGCGAGGCGATGATGGCCTGCGTGCTGGCGGATCACCTGTTACTGCACCGCGCCCAAAGAGGATAGCCGGATGACCAGGTTTTTCCGGTCATCCGGTCATCCGATCATCCTTCCAGTATAGGAGCCGTTATGAAAAAACTGTTTATCGTCATCGGCGTACTCATCGCGCTGCTTATCGCGGCGGCGATTATCGCGCCGCATTTCATCAATGCCGATGCCGTGCGCCGCGAACTCATCGCGCAGGTGAAGGAAAAAACCGGCCGCGACCTTGCCATCGGCGGTAATTTCAGCATCGCCTTCTTCCCGGTGGCGGGCGTTCATGCCGAGCAGGTGACGCTCTCGAACCCGCCGGGCTTTCCGGACGAAGCGCCGATGATTGGCTTAAAGGCGATGACGGTGAATGTGGCGGTGCTGCCGCTGCTGCATGGCGATGTCGAAATCAAAAACTTCACGCTCGACGAGCCGCGCATCAATCTGCACGTCGCGGCGAATGGCGCCGAGAACTGGGCGTTCGCACCGGCGCAAAAAATACCCCCGGCGGCGGCGGCGGTTGAAAAAGAATATTCTTCGCCGATGGGCGCGCTTGAGAATTTAAGCGTCGGCGGCGTGTCGATCAAAGACGGCAGCGTCACCTTCGTCAACGACCAGACGAAACAGCGCCAGGCGGTGCAGAAGCTCGACGCCGATATGTCGATGGGCGGGCTTGCGGAGCCGGTTTCGGTAAACGGCAGCGGCGAATGGAACGGCAAAATGGTCAAGATAAAAGCGGAGCTAGGTTCGCTGCGGGAATTGCTCAGCCGGCGCGCCGATCTTTCCGCCGACATCGAAAGCGATACGCTGTCGTTTCATTTGAAAGGCGCATTGGCCGGCCAGATATTTACCGGCAAGGCCACCGTTACCTCGCCGTCGCTGAAAGACGCGCTGGCATGGCTGAACCCGGCATCGAAACCGTTGCCGACGTCGGCGCGGCTGGCGCTGAACGTAAGCAGCGATGTCATATGCTCGCCGCACGCCTGCGATGCCGCCAACGCCGATATGTCGCTTGATGCGATCAAGGCCAAAGGCAACGTCAAGGCATCGTGGGAAGGCACGCCGGATATAGCCGTCAACCTCGTGATGAATACGCTGGATTTCAATCCGTTCCTCGCGCCTGAGCGCCAGGCGGCGCTGCCCTCGCTGGTTGCCGACGCCGTGGCGGCGGGTGCGCCGTGGAGCAGCGCGCCGATGGATTTCTCAGGCCTGCGGTCGGTAAACGCTACCGCCGTCATTGTGACTGACGGCATCCTCTGGCGCAAGATCGCCATCGGAAAAACCACGTTGCGCGCCGCGCTGCAACAGGGGCGTCTGACCGCCAATGTCGCCGACGCGCCGATGTATGGCGGCACCGGCAGCGCCTCGATTACGCTTGATGCCGGCGCTTCATCGCTTGAAAGCCGCGCGGCGCTGAAAGGCATTCAGATAAAGCCGCTGATGGAAGATGCCGCCGGCCTGAGCCGGTTGAGCGGTAGCGGCGACGTGGATTTCACGGTAAACGGCCATGGAAGCAGCCAGCGCGATATGGTGTCGTCGCTGGCTGGCAACGGGAAGTTCGGGCTGACGAACGGCCAGATTTCCGGCGTCAACCTGACCAACCTGCTGCATAACGTCATCGGCGGCGCCGGCGGCGGCAACACGCCGATTCAGGCGATGAACGGCACCTTTACCATCGCTCAAGGGCTGGTCAGCAATCATGATTTGATGATGAAAATGCCGGACATGCAGGTATCGGGGCAGGGGACGATAAACCTTCCGTCCTACGTCATTGATTACCGGCTGACGCCGCAGGTGGTGCGCGCCGCCGGAGCGGGCAACGCGTCGGGTGCGGGAGTCAGCGTGCCGGTGCTGATTCAGGGCAGCCTGGATAACCCGCGCTTCGCGCCCGATGTCGGTTCGGTGCTGCAGAATGCGCTGAAAAATCCAACGGCGTTCCGGCAGGAACTGAAAAATACCGGCGGCAGCCTGAAGGATCAGCTCAAAGGTTTGAAGGGGTTGTTGGGGCAGTAACCGGCTAGCCGTAGGAATGGCCGGACGGCGTGGCGTCCTGCTGTTTTTGCGGTGCGGTCTGATTGGCGGCGATTTGGCTCGTCGGTGGCAGAAGCTGGCCATAATTTATTTCCGAAACATGTTCGACGGCGGGGGCGACGCTCACATTTTTATTAAATTCCAACACCAGATTGCCGATTATGGATATTGTTTCCTGCACCGCTGCCGGCAAAGTGCCGCAGGTCATAACCGGTTCCGGTTCGCGGCGTATTTTTTGCACCTCTTCGGCGATTGTCCGCGTCGGCTCAGCCGCCGAAAAATCAAGCGCCCGCCCGGCGGCATTGAACCCGTCCGCGATAAACCCCGTTATCTGGTAAACGGCCTGCTCGACCGCCTCGAACAGCCTGCTTTGTGCTTTCTCGCGGGCGGTGGCGGGGTCTGTCGGTGTTTTTTCTGAGGCGGCTTGCCGCAAGGCGCGGATAGCCGCGAGTTTGGCAACGCCGGAAGCAGCGCCGCCGCTTGCTACCGACAGGTTTCCTATGCCGGGTTGGGGTGCTGTGCTCTGGCCGACAGGCAAAAAGAATGCACCCGGCATTGGTCCTTCTTTTTTGTCCCCTCTGTCCGCAGCGAGTTTTCCTAATACGGTGGTCATAATCATACACTTCGTCTATGACATTATTGTACCACCGGATGCAAGCCGTGGCGTGTGAAGATTTTATGACAATTGGCGCGCCGCTCGCTCCCGGCGCAATTTTATATCTTATTGAAAAAACAGGTTTTATTTCCGGTGTGGCAGGCCGGGCCGGTCTGCTCGACCTTGAAAAGCAGCGTATCGCCGTCGCAATCTATGTAGAATTCCCTCAGTTTCTGCGTGTGGCCGGAGGTTTCGCCCTTGCGCCAGAGGGCATTCCGCGAGCGCGACCAGTAATGCACATTGCCGGTTTCAAGCGTCTTTTCCAGCGCCTCGCGGTTGACCCACGCCAGCATCAGCACCTCGCCGGTCTGCCAGTCCTGGGCGACGGCGGGCGCTAGCCCGCGCTCGTCGAACGCCACCTGCTTTAATGCTTCCGAAAATTCCATTTTCTTGCTATTCAACCATCTATGAATACATCCGATCCGCTCATCGTTGCCGAGGGAGTCACCAAATCCTTCGGTAAAGACGCCATCATCTCGAATGTAAGCGTAAATATCGAGCCGCGCAACATCGTAACCGTCATTGGCCCCAACGGCAGCGGCAAGACGACATTGCTGAAATTGCTGCTGGGCCTGGAAACGCCGGATGCCGGAGCGGTGCGGCGTAAGCCCGGCCTTACCATCGGTTACGTGCCGCAGAAACTTGCCATCGACCCGATATTGCCGCTGACGGTGGAGTGGTTCCTGCGTTTAAGCGCGCGCGGGCGCGACATGAAGCCATTGGCCTCCGAGGTCGGTATTGCGCCGCTGCTTGAGCAGCGCCTGCAATCGGTCTCCGGCGGCGAGATGCAACGCATCCTGCTGGCGCGCGCGCTGCTTTGCGAACCGGAATTGCTGGTGCTGGACGAACCGGCGCAGGGCGTGGACGTGGGCGGGCAGGCGGTGCTTTATGACCTGATCGCCCGCGTCAGCAGGCGGCATCGCTGCGCCGTGCTGATGGTGTCGCACGATTTGCATCTTGTCATGTCCTCGACCGACCACGTCATCTGCCTCAACCGCCACGTCTGCTGTTCCGGCCATCCGCATTCGGTGCGCGGCGATCCGGCGTTTGTCGAATTATTTGGCGATCATGTGGCGCAAAGCCTTGCCGTGTACACGCACCATCATGATCATGAGCATTAGCCCCGCACTTGTTGCGGTGTCCGGTCCCCGCTTATGTGCGAAAAGGATATATATTTGACTATGACAAACTTTTCAAATACCGGACACCGCCATTCGGCGGGGATAAAACCATGAGCATTGATCCCTTCATTGTAAACGCCCTGCTGGCGGGCATCGGCGTGGCGTTGGTCACCGGGCCGCTGGGTTGTTTCGTCGCCTGGCAGCGGCTGGCCTATTTCGGCGACAGCATCGCCCATGCGGCATTGCTCGGTGTCGTGCTGGCGCTGCTGACGCATATGGATTTGAGCGTCGGCATCATCGCGGTGGCGGTGGCGGTGACGCTTGGCGTCGTCTGGCTGGAGCGCGAGAAGCGGCTGGCCTCCGACACGCTGCTTGGCATGTTCGCGCACGGGGCGCTGGCGCTGGCGCTGGTGCTGATCGCCCTGTCGCCCTCCATCACCATCGACGTGAACGGATTATTGTTCGGCGACATACTGGCGGTGAGTCGGCAGGACATCACGCTGATTTTCGCGATGGCGATAGTCACGGGATTGCTGCTGGCGCTGTCATGGCGCGACCTGTTGCGGCTGACCGTCCATGCCGACATCGCCCGCGTGGAAGGAGTAAAGGTTGATCGGCTGCGGTTGCTCTTGATGCTGACGATCGCTCTGTCGGTGGCGGTATCCATCAAGATTATCGGCATCCTGCTGATTGTGTCGCTCTTGATTATTCCGGCGGCGGCGGCGCGCTATTTTGCAAAAACGCCGACGCAGATGGCGATACTCGCGTCTTTGGCCGGGATGCTGGCGGTATGCGGCGGGCTTGCCGCCTCGCTGCAGTTCGATACCCCCTCCGGGCCTTCCATTATATTGGCGGCGCTGGCGGCTTTTGCAGTCGCGCGTATTTTCTCGGTATGCGCACTACGCTGACAATTCCATCACCACCGGCACATGGTCGGACGGCGCATCCCAGCCGCGCGCATCCTTGAGAATCGTGAAGCGCCTGAGCGCCGGGGTGAGTTCCGGCGTGACCCAGATATGGTCGAGCCGCCGCCCGCGGCCGGACTTGCGCCAGTCGCGGTTGCGGTATGACCACCAGCTATACAGTTTTTCCTCCGGTTTCACGAAATGCCGCGCCGCGTCGCACCAGTTGAGTGAATCTTTCAGCGCGTTGATCCGCTCGACTTCGGCAGGCGTATGGCTGACTACTTTCAACAATTGCTTATGCGACCAGACATCGTGCTCGAGCGGCGCGATATTGAAATCCCCGGCGATGACGGCGTTCCGCCCGGTTTTTTTGAGATGTTTCGACCATTCCGTCATATCCTCGACGAAGCGCAGCTTGAAGCCGTAAGCCGGGTTCAGCTTCGGGTCGGGGATGTCGCCGCCCGCCGGGACATAAAAATTGTGAATCGCCGTGCCATTCGGCAGCAGGGCGGAAATATGCCGCTTATGATCTGATTTCGCCATAGTCAGACAGCTGACTTTATCGAGTTTTATTTTGGAGAGAATGGCGACGCCGTTGTAGCTTTTCTGGCCGCTGAAATACACATGCGGAAATCCCAGCGCCTTGACATTCTCCAGCGGAAAATCGGCGTCCTCGACCTTGGTTTCCTGCAGGAGTACGATGTCCGGCTCCGCTTCCCGCGCCAGCCGCTTCAGCAGCGGGATGCGGATGCGGATGGAATTGATGTTCCAGGTGGCGATAATTATATTCATATTCATGGAGCGATAACTTATCGTATGGCCATGAATAAGCAAGCACATGAAGTTGACGTTGCCATCGTCGGCGGCGGCATGGTGGGGATGACGCTGGCGCTGACGCTGGCGCGGCAGGGCATCCGCGTCGCCGTCGTCGAAAAAACCGCCCTGCCTTCGCAACTGGAACCCTCGTTCGACGGGCGGGTCAGCGCCATCGCCGAAGGCTCGCGGCGGGTGCTGGCGGCGGCGGGTGCGTGGGACGCCATGGCGCCGCACGCCGAGCCGATTCTCGATATTCGTGTCTCCGATGGCGATACGCCGTTCTTCCTGCATTACGATCACCGCGAAGTAGGCCACGCGCCGTTCGGTTCCATTGTTGAGAACCGCCATATCCGCCACGCGCTGCAACAGGTGGCGGAAGGGCTGCCTGCGCTTGCGGTATTCGATAACGCCGCGCTTGAGAGTTTCGAGCGCGACGCGGCGGGTGTGACGCTTCGTCTGCAAGGCAAGGCGATTCGCGCCCGCCTGCTGGTCGGCGCCGATGGAAAAAACTCGGCGGTGCGCAAAGAGGCCGGCATCGGCGCCACCCAATGGTCGTATCAGCAGACCGCCATCGTCTGCACCATCGCGCATGAACAGCCGCATGGCGGGCTGGCGCAGGAGCGGTTCCTTCCCGCCGGGCCGTTCGCCGTGCTGCCGATGAAACCCCTCGCCCGCCGGGAAATGGCCGAACGGTTAAAAAATGACAGCCGGATGTCGTTTTCTGAACCATTCAGGGGGGAGGATAACTATGCCCATCGTTCCTCCCTCGTCTGGGTCGAGCCGAACGACCGCGTGCAGCTTTATCTCGATTTGCCGGAAGATGAATTCGCGCAGGAAATCCGCGAGCGCGCCGGCGATTATCCGGGCGCCATCCGTACCGCCGGGCCAAGATTTTCCTACCCGCTGTCGCTGATGCACGCCAAATCCTACGTCGCAGAACGGCTGGCGCTGATCGGCGACGCGGCGCACGCCATTCATCCGATTGCCGGGCAGGGGGTGAATCTCGGCTTCCGTGATGTCGCCGTGCTGTCGGAGTTGATTGGCGGAAGGTTCCGGCTGGGGCTGGACATCGGCGGCGGCGACATGCTTTCGCATTACCAGCGCTGGCGGCGGTTCGACAATGTCGCCATGCTGGCGGTTACCGACGGGCTGAACCGGCTCTTCTCCAACAACAGCGCGCCGGTCAAGCTGGCGCGCGGGCTTGGCCTGTGGGCGGTGGGGAAGCTGCCGCCGCTCAAGCGGTTTTTTATGCAGGATGCCATGGGGTTGGCGGGCGATATTCCTGAAATTATTAAGAAATTTGGTTAAAATAATTAATAATTTTGAGAAACTATGCCCTATTTCTTAATAAAGAATTAATTTTATTGTCCTAAAATAAGTTCCTCGGCAAAAATGATTGCAAGGAAGCATCCATGTCCGATTCCGGCCAGATACCGTCGTTGGATAAAAAAATCATCGGGGAATTAGCCCAGGTGCTTACCCGGGACAAAGACACGGTGGCGGCGCGTGACTCGTTGCGCGACCTGATGCTTTTCAACAATGCGTTGCAAAGTGAAATGAAGCTCTTGAGCGACGCCGCCGACAAGGGCGCCTCCGTCGACGCCAAATTACTGGACATGATGGGCAGCGTGAAGGCAAAATATAATTATGCCATGAGCGGGTTCAAGGCCTTCAGCGACGAGATGGAGCGCCAGGCGCTGACGGCGCTGGCCGATGCCATCAAAGACCTGATGTTTTACATCTATAACAAACGGGGGGGACATTGATTATGGTAAAACCGGATGATCCCCGTGGTCTATTTCTTGCGCTGGCAGCAAACGCGCGGCGAGCCGCCGAAAATTTGACAAATCTAACAGTAATGACGGCAGCGCGTGCGTACACCACTGATCAAAATGCGGGTAATGGTCATGCCGAACTGCCGCCGCCGCCGCCCGGGCGCGGTGGCGGTTGGTCTTTATCCTGACAGCGTTTTGTCTTCCAGTTTGCGCGCCTCCTCGGCCAGCATGATCGGGATGCCGTCGCGGATGGGATAGGCCAGTTTAGCCTGGTCGCTGATGAGTTCCTGTTTTTCCGCGTCATAGCGCAGCGGCCCCTTGGTCAGCGGGCAGACCAGGATTTCAAGCAGTTTGGGATCGACGCCGTGCATGGACACCTCCTTAAAAACCGCGCTATCCTAGCACCTTCGCCACCCGAAAGTAAAGGCTTGCAAACGGCGGCGAAATGCCTATCATCCGGCTCCTTCCATCTTGGTACCCTGCGCTTAGGCAGGGTGGGCGGGCGTAGCTCAGGGGTAGAGCGCAACCTTGCCAAGGTTGAAGTCGAGGGTTCGAATCCCTTCGCCCGCTCCAGTTTTTATATATTGGCTATATCAAAAATGCCCTAAAGGTTTTCTACCGTCGCACGTAACAAAAAAGGAGGCTCGCGCCTCCTTTTTCGCCCATTGCAGCAGTTGATTCGGAATCAACGTCCTTCGGTGGGGGGTGTCGTTGTGTCGGCGGCACTGGCCGGCGCGGGGGTTGGGGCGGTTGCCGGTGAGGCAGCCGCAGCCGGCGCAGCGGGGGTAACGGTAACCGTCGTCGTTGGAGCAGCCGTAGCCGGCGCCGCACCGGCAGGCGCGGCGGCGGGGGTAGTTACGGTGACCGTGGTTGTGGCCGGCGCCGGGGCGGGTGTTGCCGGTGCTGCGGCGGCCGTGGCGGGAGCGGAAGCAGGCGCGGCGGCGGGTGTTGCCGGCGCTGCGGCGGACGGGACGGGTGCAATTGCCGGCGTTGGTTCCGTTTCTGCGGCGGTCACAGGCTCATGGCTGCTGCTTTTAGGGGCCAGCAGCAGGATGATGACGGCCAGCGACAGCAGGATGCCAATAAGATAGAGGGTATTTTTGCTCATGATGGTTGAATCCTTCCTTTTGAATATTTCGGGAAAACAGTCAGCGGCTAGGTTTATAACGGCAAAACCGGCGATACCAAACCGTTTTTTGCAGCCTGATGCAAGAAAAATTACTATTCTGGCATCTTTTGTTAAAAAAAGGTTGAACGGGCGGCAATTGTGTTTATACTGCGCGCTCACAGGTGGGCCGGTTGCCCGCCTTTTTATTTGCCCCAGCTCCGTACCTGGCGCGCGGGGCCGGTCACTGGTTTAGGGATTAGTCTCTTTGTCGAAGATACCTGATAGAAAAATACCGGACTCCGCAATGCGCCCGCATCCCGCAGCGAGTGCGGGCATATGCGGGGCTGTCGCTCAGGCCATCGAGCCGTCGCTTGACGCCATGGGCTATGCGCTGGTGCAGGTAAAGTTGGGCGACAGCGGCGGGCGGCGGACGCTCTCCGTCATGGCCGAGCGCAAGGACAATGCGCCGATGGGGGTGGAAGATTGTACGGCAATCAGCCATCAGGCGTCGGCGCTGCTCGATGTCGAAGATCCCATTGAAGGGGCGTACGACCTTGAGGTCTGCTCGCCGGGCATTGAGCGGCCGCTGACTAAACCGGCGGATTACGCCCGTTTTACCGGCGAGGAAGCGAAGGTGGAACTTATGGCGGCGGTGAACGGCCAGCGGAAATTCCGCGGCGTTATCGGCGGCATAAAGGGCGAGGTGGTCACGTTGAAGATGCCGGAGGGCGGCATGGATATGGATATTGCGTTTTATGCCATCCGTCAGGCGAAACTGGTAGTGAGCGAAGGAATTTTTAAGAAAAATGCGAGTCGAGAGTCGCGTGGTTCGAGTCGCGGAAAAAATACGCGACTCGCGACTCGCGACTCGGATCACTGAAATTTTTTATCTAAAAGGAAGATCATTATGGCAACACCACAAGCAATTTACGGCAGCACCGAGCTTTTGCAAATCGCCGACAGCGTGGCGCGCGAAAAAGGGCTGGCGAAGGAATCCATCTTGGAGGCGATGGAGCAGGCGATTCAGACCGCCGGCCGCCGCAAATACGGCCACGAACACGACATCCGCGCCGAGATCGACAAAAAAACCGGCGAAATAAAACTCTACCGCGTCCGTACCGTCGTGTCGGACGATCTGATGCCGGTCGAGGCGACGGAAATCGTGGAAGGAGGGAACGTTCCCGAGGGATTCAACGCGCATACGCAGATTCACCTGAAGGATGCGAGGACAATCGACAGGGCGCTGGAACTCGGCGACGAGATAAAGGATGTATTGCCGCCGATTGATTTTGGCCGCGTCGCCGCGCAGACCGCCAAGCAGGTCGTGCTGCAGAAAGTGCGCGACGCCGAGCGCGAAAAGCAATTCGAGGAGTTCAAGGACAAGACCGGCGAAATCATTTCGGGCACGGTCAAGCGCGTCGAATACGGCAACGTGGTGGTGGATTTCGGCCGCACCGAGGCGATGATTCGCCGCGACGAACTTATCCCGCGCGAAGCGTTCCGCCCGGGCGACCGCATCCGCGCCTATATCGCCGACGTGCGCCGCGAAAAAACCGGCCCGCAGATTTTCCTGTCGCGGACGCATCCCGATTTCCTCTCCAAGCTGTTCGCGCAGGAAGTGCCGGAGATTTACGACGGCATCATCGAAGTCAAGGCCGTCGCCCGCGATCCGGGCAGCCGCGCCAAAATCGCCGTCTATTCCAAGGATTCGAGCGTCAACCCGGTGCTCTCCTGCGTCGGCGTGCGCGGCAGCAGAGTGCAGGCGGTAGTCGGCGAACTGCAGGGCGAGAAGATTGACATCATCGAATGGTCGCCCGACTCGGCCACTTTCGTGGTCAACGCGCTCTCCTCGGCGGAAGTGACCAAAGTGGTTATCGACGAAACCAAGGGACGCATCGAGATGGTGGTGCCGGACGACCAGCTTTCGCTGGCCATCGGGCGGCGCGGCCAGAACGTGCGCCTCGCCTCGCAGCTCACCGGCTGGAGCATCGACATTCTCACCGAAGCGGTGGAATCCGAGCGCCGCGCCGACGAGTTCAAGTCGCTGTCGCAGCTCTTTGTTGATGCGCTCAATGTCGAGGAAGTCATCGCTCACCTGCTGGTGACCGAAGGCTTCACCTCGGTGGAGGAGGTGGCATTCATCCCCATCGCCGACCTCGCCAACATCGAGGGCTTCGACGAAAGCGTGGCGCAGGAGTTGCACACGCGCGCGCAGACCTGGCTGGAAAGCAGGCAGCAGGAGAACGAGAACAAGCTTAAAACGCTGGGCATGGATGCCTCGCTCGTGCAGTTCGCCGCGCAGAACCCGGCACTGAAGCAGGAATGGCTGGAGAAACTGGGCGAGGCCAGGGTGCTGACGCTCGATGACTTCGCCGACCTTGCGACGCCGGAACTGCTCGATATTCTGCCGGGTGCAGGGCTTTCGGCGGAAGATGCCGGAAACCTTATCATGGCGGCCAGAGCGTCGTGGTTTGAGAAGGAAGAAAAGGCGTGATACGTGGAACGTGGAACGTGACAGGCGCTTTGCCACGTTCCACGCCGCCGCGCGCCACGAATCGCTGGCATTGCCAGCCTAACTGCACTATATAACACACATGACCGACAGCAACGACACCGCCAAAAAAGATACACTCAAGGTAGCCAACCCGGGGAGGCTGCAACTGACCAAGACCGTTGAAAGCGGGAAGGTTAAGCAGAACTTCACGCATGGCCGCTCGAAGACCGTGACCGTGGAAGTGCGCAAAACCCGCACCTTCGCACAGGGCGCGGGCGGCATGGTGGAGGTCAAGACGCAGGGCGGGAGCTTCGGCGCGAAGGCGATGGAGGCGTTCCAGGATGACGAAGCGACGCGCCACCTGACCACCGATGAAAAACAGGCAAGGCTCAAGGCGCTGAAGGTTGCCGAGGAAGAAATGAAGCGCGCCACCAGCGCCGCTTCGGCACGGCACGACAAGGATAGGGCGGATTCGCCCGCCGGTGATAATGATAACCGCGCTACCGAGGCAGAGATTCTTTCGCCGGACATGATTCCCGCCAAAAAGCAGGAGGAGAACGGCCGCAAGGCCGGCGCCGCCGTCAAGCCGAAGGCTTATACGGGTGACGAGGAAGAAGCCGGCCGCAGCGAAAAAAACAAAGGCAAGCTGAAACTGCGCGGCGGCGAGGAACGCCGGCAGTCCGGCAAGATTACCGTGCACCAGGCGCTGTCGCAGATTGAGGAGCAGCGCGTGCGGTCGCTGGCGTCGATCCGGCGCGCCCGTGAGAAAGCCATCAAGAAGGCGCAGGGCGGCCATCAGGAGACGGAAAAAGTCATCCGCGAAGTTGTCATTCCGGAAGCCATCACCGTGCAGGATCTCGCCAACCGCATGGCCGAGCGCACGGTCGATGTCATCAAGGCGTTGATGAAACTCGGCATGATGGCGACCGCCGCGCAATCCATCGACGCCGACACCGCCGAGCTGGTGGTCGGCGAGTTCGGCCATAAATTCAAGCGCGTCACCGAGGGCGACGTTGAAAACGTGCTCAATATTGATGAAGACGCGCCGGAATCCTTAAAGCCGCGCCCGCCGGTCGTCACCGTCATGGGGCATGTCGATCACGGCAAAACCTCGTTGCTTGATGCGTTGCGCAAAACCGACGTCGCGGCAAAAGAAGCCGGCGGCATCACGCAGCATATCGGCGCCTATCAGGTGTCGCTCACCGGCGGCCAGAAAGTCACTTTCCTCGATACGCCGGGCCACGAGGCCTTCACCGCCATGCGCGCCCGCGGCGCGAAAATCACCGACATCGTCGTGCTCGTCGTCGCCGCCGATGACGGCATCATGGAACAAACCAA
>JAGWIM010000013.1 GCA_028873525.1 Pseudomonadota bacterium | reverse complement strand
GTTGCGCCACCGGCTGCAACTGGCGGCAACTATAAACGGCGTGCGGTTCATCAACGACAGCAAGGCGACCAACGCCGATGCCACCTCCAACGCGCTGGCGCCATATGACCATATCTACTGGATTCTGGGCGGCAGGCCGAAGGCGGGCGGCATTGCTTCGCTCGGTGAATATTTCCCGAAAATCGCGCACGCGTTTATCATCGGCGAGGCGGCGGAGGAATTTGCGGAAACGCTGGAAGGAAAAGTGCCATGCGCCCGCTCCGGCACGCTCGATGTTGCGGTGCGAGAAGCGGCAGAAAAAGCTTTTGCCGACGGCAAAAAAAATGCCGTCGTCCTGCTCTCCCCGGCCTGCGCCTCCTTCGACCAGTTCAAGAATTTCGAGGAGCGGGGAGATGCGTTTTGTGCGCTGGCAAACGCCCTCTCCCTCCGGGAGAGGGCGCGGGTGGGGGCATTGCCGCTTGCGCCGTCCTCACCCGGCGCTTCGCGCCACCTCCTCCCGGAGGGAGAGAATAATGGAGATGACCATGCGCTTTGACCGTACCGATACGAGCGTGGTTGGCCGCTGGTGGTGGACGGTCGATCGACTCAACCTGTCGGCGCTGCTGCTGCTGGTTGCCGTCGGCTCGATTCTGGTGGCGGCCGGCAGCCCGCCGGTGGCCAAGCGGCTCGACCTGCCGGCGTTTTATTTCGTCCACCGGCAGGAGACGTTCCTTGCCATCGGAATTGCCGTGATGCTGGCGGCGTCCATGCTGCCGCCGGTGGCAATCCGCCGGCTGGCGGTGCTCGGCTTCGCCGCCAGTATTGCTCTCATGCTGCTGGTGCCTTTCATCGGCGTGCAGACCAAAGGCGCGCATCGCTGGGTCAACGTGGCGGGCATTTCTCTCCAGCCGTCCGAATTCATGAAGCCGTGCTTCGCCGTGGTCATGGCCTGGATCTGCGCCGAGAACCAGCGCTGCGTCGATTTCCCCGGTTACCGGCTGGCCATCGGCATGTATCTGCTGACGGCGCTGCTGCTCATCATCCAGCCCGACATCGGCATGACGCTAACGGTGACCGTGGCCTGGGCGGTACAGTTGTTCCTGGCCGGGCTGCCGCTGCTGTGGGTCTGCATCATGGCCGGGCTGACGGCGCTCGGGTTGCTTGGCGCCTACCATTTGTTTCCGCACGTCGCCCGGCGCATCGACGGTTTTCTTGATCCGGCCTCCGGCGACCATTACCAGATCGCGCGGTCGCTCGAGGCGTTCAAAAGCGGCGGCTGGTTCGGGCGCGGGCCGGGTGAGGGCGAGGTCAAGCAATTCCTGCCCGATTCGCACACCGATTTCATTTTCTCCGTCGCCGGCGAGGAATTCGGTGTCATCGTCTGCCTCGGCCTGATCAGCCTTTTTGCCTTCATTGTGCTGCGCTCCCTGGCGCGGATACGCAAGGAAAACGATTTGTTTATCGTGCTGGCGGTGGCCGGGGTGGTGACGCTGTTTGGCATCCAGGCGGTGATCAATATGGGCGTTGCCGTCGATTTGTTCCCGGCCAAGGGAATGACGCTGCCGTTTGTCAGCTATGGCGGATCGTCGGTCATCGCCATGGCGCTTTCCATGGGCATCATGCTGGCGCTGACGCGGCGCAAGTACGGGCAGCAGCGATAATGGACGCCATAGGCGATATAGCGGGGTATATCGGGATGGTATCCTTTCTCGGCGCCTATTTTCTGCTGCAGAAAGGCCGCATCGCGCATACCGGCTTATGCTATCTGGGCTTGAACGTTACCGGGTCGCTGCTGCTGCTGTTTTCCCTGCTGATACATTGGAATCTTCCGGTGTTTCTGCTTGAAGCGGCATGGGCAATGATTAGTATACAAGGCATAGTGACACATGTGGTTCTCCCCAGGCGGAGAGCACGGGCGGATAATCATGACCTCGGGCGATGAAAAACAGCCGGTGATACTGGCGGCGGGCGGCACCGGCGGGCATATCTTCCCGGCCGAGGCGCTGGCCGAGGCGCTGCTGGCGCGCGGCGAGCGCGTTGTGCTGGTGACCGACCAGCGGTTCGACCAGTCGCTGACCGGCGCGCTCTCCCGCGTCGAGAAAAAATTGCTGACGCTGCGCCCGCCTTCCGGCTCACCCCTCCGCAAGATCCTCGGTGTGGCCGGGCTGGTGCTCGGCGTGTTCCGGGCAAAGAAATTGCTGCGTTCCTTGCAGCCCAGGGCGGTGGTCGGGTTCGGCGGCTATCCTTCCTTCCCGACGGTTTATGCGGCGACGAAGCTCGGCATCCCCGCCATTATTCATGAACAGAATTCGGTGCTGGGTCGCGCCAACCGCCTGCTGGCGCACCGCGTCTCGCGTATCGCCGCCTCGTTTGCCGACATGCGTATGCTGGCGGAAAAGGATAAAGGCAAAGTAGTGATAACCGGCAACCCGGTGCGCGCCAGCGTACGAGCGCTGCGGCATTTCCCCTATGCCGGGCTGACGCAGGACGGGCAGATGCACCTCCTTGTCGTCGGCGGCAGCCTTGGCGCATCGGTGTTCAGCCAGGTCGTTCCGGAAGCGATTGCGGCGCTGCCTGCGGGGCTTCGTGCCCGCATCCGCATCGACCAGCAATGCCGCGCCGCTGATTTGGCGGCGACGCGCGCCGCTTACGCCGCGCTGGGCGTGAGCGCCGACCTTGCGCCGTTTTTCGTGGACGTGCCGGCGCGCCTGGCCGGAAGCCACCTCGTCATCGGCCGCGCCGGCGCTTCCACCATCGCCGAGTTGGCGGTGGCGGGGCGGCCGGCCATCCTGGTGCCGCTGCCGACCTCGATGGACAACCATCAATATTTCAATGCCGAAACCTTTGAAGACGCGGGCGGCGGCTGGGTGATGACGCAGGACGGGTTCACGCCCGCCTCGCTGTCGGCGCGGCTCGAAGCCTTCCTCACCGCGCCGGAAACGCTCATCCGCGCCGCCGCCAGCGCCGCCGCCGTCGGTATGCCCGATGCGGCGGAACGGCTGGCGGATCTGGTGCTCTCGGCGGCGGAAAGCGGCGAGGACGGCTGGAACGAAGGCTCTTCGCCGCCCTGCCAGATGCCTCGCGCCGATGAAGAGGAGGCCGCATGAATTTGAAAGCCCTGCCGTTGGCGCACAAACTGCCGCTTAATGTCGGCATCATCCATTTTATTGGCATCGGCGGCATCGGCATGAGCGGCATCGCCGAGGTGCTGCATAATCTCGGCTACCAGGTGCAGGGATCGGACGCCGCCGATAGTTATAATACACAACGTCTCAAGGATCGCGGCATTGAGGTCTTCGTCGGCCACGCGGCGAAGCATGTCGGAAACGCCTCGGTGGTGGTGGTTTCCTCGGCGATAAAACCCGAAAACCATGAACTGGCGGCGGCGCGCGAGCTGCGGCTGCCGGTGGTGAGGCGCGCCGAAATGCTGGCCGAGCTGATGCGCTTCAAGATCGCCATCGCCGTGGCCGGCACGCACGGCAAGACGACAACCACGGCCTTGACCGCCGCCATGCTCGAAGCGGCCAATCTCGGGCCGACGGTCATCAACGGCGGCATCATCAACGGGCGCGATACCAATGCGTATCTCGGCGCCGGCGAATGGATGGTCGTCGAGGCCGACGAATCGGACGGCACGTTCACGCGCCTGCCCGCCACCATCGCCGTCATCACCAACATCGACCCCGAGCATCTCGATTATTACGGCTCATTCGACAACGCCAAAGCCGCCTACCAGACATTCCTGACCAACCTGCCGTTTTACGGTTTCGCGGTGCTCTGCACCGACCATCCGGAAGTGCAGGCGCTCGCCGGCCGCATCACCGACCGCCGCATCGTCACCTACGGCACCAACAAGCAGGCCGATTTCCGCGCGGTGAATCTGTGTTCCGGGCCGGAAGGCGAAAGTTTCGACGTTGAAATCTCCGAGCGCGGGCAGGAACCACGGCGCGTCATTAAAAACATCCTGCTGCCGATGTACGGGCATCACAACGTGAGGAATGCGCTGGCGGCCATCGCCATTGGCTGCGAACTGGGCATGAAGGATGCGGCCATCGTGAAAGCGCTGCACGATTTCGGCGGCGTCAAGCGCCGCTTCACCAAAACCGGCGAGGGGCTGGGCATCGCGGTGATTGACGATTACGGGCATCACCCCGTCGAAATCGCGGCGACGCTGCGGGCGGCGCGCGGCGCGCAAAACGGCAAGGGCGAAGCCGAAGCGCAGGTTGATGCAGAAGCCAGAAGGGAGACGGCGTCGCTTCGGCGCAGGCAGGTGATCGCTGTTGTGCAGCCGCACCGCTACACGCGCCTGCATGATTTGTTCGATGAATTCTGCACCTGCTTCAACGACGCCGATGTCGTCGTCGTCGCCGATATTTATGGCGCCGGGGAAGATCCGATCGAAGGCATCACCGCGGATAAATTGGTCGGGGGACTCCGCGCCGCCGGGCATAAGCATGTCATCAAGCTTGAATCGCCGGAGCAATTGGCGAAAACCGTGGCGTCGGTGGCAAAAAGCGGCGACATGGCGGTCTGCCTTGGCGCCGGCAGTATCACCAAATGGGCATATGCGCTCCCTTCGGCGCTGGAAGCGCTGAAGGGAGCGGGATTCGGGATGCAGGATTCAGGCAAAAACAAGGCGCAGGCTTCATGAGCATGGCGGCAATGCGACTTCCCCCGAATCCTGAATCCTGGATACTGAATCCTCGTTTGCGCAAAGACGCCGACCTCTCCAGAACCAACTGGTTTCGCGTCGGCGGCAAGGCCGAGTATCTGTTCAAGCCCGAAAGCGCGGAAGATTTATCCGCATTTCTGAAACTGCTGCCTGCGGAAATTCCGGTGACGGTTCTGGGCGTCGGCTCCAACGTCATCATCCGCGACGGCGGCATCGATGGCGTGGTGGTGAGGCTGGGGCGGGGGTTTACTTCTATTTTCACCTCCCCCTTGAGGGGAGAGGTCGCGGAGCGTAGCGACGCGGGAGGGGGCGAACCTGCAAACAATCCCGCCCCGTCCCTGATCCTCCCCCCTCAAGGGGGAGGGAGTTATATCATAGCCGGCGCCGGTGCGCTCGACATCCACGTCGCCGCCATCGCGCGCGATAACGGCCTGTCCGGCCTTGAATTCCTCAGCGGCATCCCCGGCACTATCGGCGGCGCGGTACGCATGAACGCCGGCGCTTACGGCAGCGATATTTCGCAGATATTGGTCAAGGCCGAAATTGTCGAACGCAACGGGAAAACCCATATGCTGAACAATAAGGAACTATGCTTTACCTATCGCCACAGCAGCTTTCCCGAAGGCGCAATCGTAACCAAAGCCGTATTCAAAGCGCAGCCGGGGAATAAAGAGGCCATCACCCGCAAGATGCAGGACATCGCCGCCTCGCGCGAAGCGACCCAGCCCATCCGCACCCGCACCGGCGGCAGCACGTTCAAAAACCCGCCGGGGCATAAGGCGTGGGAGTTGATTGAACAATCCGGCTGCCGGGGACTCGTGACGGGCGGCGCGCAGGTGTCGGAAAAACACTGCAACTTCTTTATCAATACCGGCAGCGCCACGGCGGCAGACTTGGAAAATCTCGGCGGGGAAGTCATCCGCCGCGTGAAGGAAAAAACTAGCGTCACGCTGGAGTGGGAGATTAAGAGGATCGGAAATGTCTAAGCACATCGCAGTATTGCTGGGCGGATGGTCGGCGGAGCGCGAGGTGTCGCTGGTCTCCGGCAAGGCGGTGGCGCGGGCGCTGCGCGACCTCGGCTATGAGGTGACGGAAATCGACGTGCAGCCGGACGTGGCCGAAGTGCTGGCGCGCGTGCGGCCCGATGCCGCCTTCAACGCGCTGCATGGCCGGTTCGGCGAGGACGGCTGTATGCAGGGGTTGCTGGAGATGATGAAAATCCCCTACACCCATTCCGGCGTGCTGGCTTCGAGCGTCGCCATGGACAAGCCGCTGGCCAAGATTATTTTTGCAAGCGCCGGGCTTCGCTGCCCGAAAGGAAAAATGGTGTCGCGCAAGGAACTCGCGAAAGGTGACCCGCTGCCGCGCCCGTTTGTTGTCAAGCCTGCGAATGAGGGTTCCAGCGTCGGCGTGCATATAGTGACGAGTGAGGATAACCGGCCAATTGATATAGTGGTCAGTGGTCAGCGGTCAGCGACCAGTGAAGAAAATATGCCTGGCCGCTGGCCGCTGGCCGCTGACCGCTACCTCGTCGAAGAATACATCCCCGGCCGCGAAATCACCGCGGCGGTGCTGAACGACAAACCGCTCGGCGTCACCGAAATCAAGCCCCAGACCGGCTTTTACGATTACGAGCATAAATATACCGACGGCGCCGCCCTCCATCTCTGCCCGGCGCCGCTGCCGAAGAACAAATACGAGGAAGTCATGCAACTGGCGCTGGCCGCGCACCGTGCGCTCGGCTGCCGGGGTCTTACGCGCTCGGATTTCCGCTATGACGGCAAGCATTTCTATTTGCTGGAAATCAACACCCAGCCGGGGATGACGCCGTTGTCGCTGTCGCCGGAGATTGCCGCCCACGCCGGCATCGATTTTAAGGAATTGGTAAAGATATTGGTGGAAGATGCGAAACTGGGAGAAGTATAATCCTGTGTACCGCGAAGCCGTTGCACAGGATCTGGATTCTGCGCTCGAACGCGGTGCGTTCGCCGCAGGATGATGGGAATCGTTATGTCGCGCAATTCCACCAGCCTTTCAGCAAGGCAGCGCCAGTCGCAGCGGCTGATGCGCGAGAAAGCGGCGCGGAAAAAACGCGAGGTCTTTTTGCACAAGGCCATGCTGGCCGCCGGGTGTTTCCTGGCGGTGACGCTGCTGGCCGGCGGCGGCTGGGCGTGGAAGTCCGGCGCGCTGATGCGCCATGTCAACGCCACCATCGCCGGCGCATATGCGCTCACCGTCAAGGCCGGGTTTTCCGTGCAGTCGCTCTACCTCGAAGGGCGCGACCGCACGCCGCTTTCCGAGATTGAAAAAGCGCTGGGCGTGAAGAAAGGCGACCCCATCCTCGCGCTGTCCTTAAGCGACATGCGCCAGCGGCTTCAGGCCATCGAAAGCGTGAAATTCGCCGCCGTCGAGCGCGCGCTGCCGGGAGCGCTCTATGTCCGCATCGTCGAGCGCGAGCCGGTGGCGCTGTGGCAGCATGAGGGCGTCATTACGCCGGTGGATGACAACGGCACGGCGATGAACGGCATCGCCGTCGCGCCCGGCCGCCGCCTGCCGCTGATTATCGGCGATGACGCGCCGAAGCATGTCGGCGACCTGCTGCAACTCCTCGCCCTCGAGCCGGATCTGACGCAGCGTTTCGCCGCGGCCGCCTGGGTCGGCGACCGGCGCTGGAACATCCGGCTGCATTCTCCCATCGGCGTGGTTGAAGTCAAGCTGCCGGAAGAGGGTCCGGCTGAGGCCTGGAAAAAGCTGGCTGAGTTGCAGGCGCGCCGCAGGCTGCTCGACCGCGACGTAAAAGTGATTGACATGCGCCTCGAGGGGAGGATGTTTATCAGGCTGGCGCCGGAGGGCGGCAAGGCCACGGGCGCCAGGGAGACATAAACGATTTTTAGGATCATGAAAACCACCCGCCGCTTACGCAAGAACCCCGCCGGCAGCATCGCTGCGCTCGACATCGGCACCAGCAAAATCGCCTGTTTCATCGCCCATGCCGACGCGGCGGGCGAGATGAAAATCCTCGGCATCGGCCATCAGCTTTCGCGCGGCATCCGCTCCGGCATCATCACCGATTTCGCCGAGGCCGAGGCGTCAATCGCCGCCGCCGTGCACGCCGCCGAGCAGATGGCGGGCGAAATGGTCGAAAACGTGCTGGTAAGCCTCTCCGGCGGCAACCTGACCTCGCGCAACGTCACCGTCGAGATGACCATAGTCGGCGAGGAAGTCACCGACCGCGACCTGATGGATATCATCGATCAGGGGCGCGCTTCGGTGGCGCACAACGAATCCGAAATCATCCACTGCATCCCGGTGTCTTATTATCTCGACGGCGCGCGCGGCATCTCCGACCCGCGCAAGATGTTCGGCAGGCAGTTCGGCGCCGATCTCCACATCATCACCGGCCTGCCCAGCGTCACGCGCAATCTGGCGCATTGCGTGGCGCGCTGCCACCTCAACGTCGAGGAATATGTCGCCGCGCCCTACGCCTCGGCCTTAAGCGTGCTCGACGATGATGAGAAACAACTCGGCGTGACGCTGATCGATATGGGCGGCGGGGTGACCAGCTTCGCCGTATTCGCCGGCGGAAAAAATCTTTATACCGACGCCATCCCCATCGGCGGCAGCCACGTCACCAGCGACATCGCCAGGGGGCTTTCAACCAGCCTTGCCCATGCCGAGCGCCTGAAAACCCTGCACGGCAGCGCCATTGCGAGCGCGCGCGACGACCAGGTGATGGTCGAGGTGCCGCCGCTCGGCGAGGAGGAAGAAGGCGAAGCCAACACTCTCCCGCGCTCGATGCTGACCGGCGTCATCCGCCCGCGCATGGAGGAAATTTTCGAGATGATACGCGGCAAAATCGAGATCAGCGGGGCGGGGGCGTTCGCCGGCAAGCGCGTGGTCTTGACCGGCGGCGCCAGCCAGCTTATCGGCGCGCGCGAGATGGCCGGAAACATTCTCGGCAAGCAGGTACGGCTGGGGCGCCCGCGGCAGGTTCACGGGTTGGCCGAAGCCGCCTCCGGACCGGCCTTCGCCACGGCGCTCGGCATCCTGGAATATACCCTCAGGAAACCGATGGAGGAGCAGATGTTCGCCGCCCGCCGCGCCCGCCGCGGCCTCACCGCCGGTTTTGAAAAAGTGGTGGGGTGGTTCAAGGAGAATTTTTAGAGCGCGTCACGTTCAGGCATGTATCTCCGCCGCTCCTGCGCAGACAGGATCCTTGTTTCATCACTTAAGGCAGGCCGTTGCAGGGGTGACAGAAAACGACTCAACGATGCTCCGGCTGTATGTAGCCAATAACGAAAAGTTTGACATAAACATTCGGGCGCAAAGCGCCCTCTCCCGCAGACGGGAGGGGGGAATGCCGAACTTTTCGTTAAGCGCTATAGCCTCACGGGGGATCGCATTCCCCGGATCCGCCGCGAGGCGGACGGCCATAATGCGGCAGCGTCATGATGAGATGGCTATATGTCAATGCTCCATTCCCGTCATCGCCGCCAGGTCCGCCGGGATGCCGACATTGGATGTCTCCATCTCCGGCGCTATTCTTTTATTAAGTCCCGCCAGCACCTTACCGGCGCCGATTTCGATGGCGCGGGTCACGCCCTGATCCTTTATATAGAGTATGGATTCGCGCCAGCGCACCATGCCGGTCACCTGCTCCACCAGTAACCGCCGGATGACATCGGGATTGCTCTCAGCAGAAGCCGTCACATTCGTCACCAGCGGAACGCACGGCGCGGAAATTTTTGCGGAGGCAAGCGCTTCTTTCATCGCCTGCGCCGCTGGCGCCATCAGCGGGCAATGGAACGGCGCGCTGACGTCAAGCAGCACGGCGCGCTTGACGCCTTTGCTTTTGGCAATCTCACAGGCGCGCTCTACCGCCGCTTTCGCGCCGCTCACCACCACCTGCCCCGGCGCGTTATCATTCGCCACCACGCATACGCCGGTGCGCGCCGCTTCATCAGCGATTTCTTTTGCCAGCGCATAATCCGCGCCGAGCAGCGCCGCCATCGCGCCCTGCCCCGCTGGCATGGCACGCTGCATCGCCTGGCCGCGCAGGCGCAGGAGTTTTGCCGTATCAGAAAGCGTCAGCGCTCCCGCCGCGCACAGCGCCGAATATTCGCCGAGCGAATGGCCGAGCACGAACGCCGCCTGTTCGCGCACCGAAAATCCCGTTTCTTTTTCCAGCACGCGAAGCGCGGCAATCGAGGTCGCCATGATTGCCGGCTGCGCGTTTTCGGTGAGCGTCAAAATTTCTTGCGGGCCGTCAAAAATAACGGACGATAGTTTCTGTGACAGTGCGCCGTCCACCTCGTCGAACACCGCGCGGGCAGCAGGAAATTGCTCGGCCAGTTCCTTGCCCATGCCCACGGTTTGCGATCCCTGGCCGGGAAATAATAATGCTTTTTTCATAAGTTGTTTCCTATTTATTTTCTATTTTTAAGGCATTTTCCGGCTATTTATTTTGAATTAATTTGCATTTATTCCGGCTATTTTGACCGCCATGGTTAACGCACAGCCCGTGTTCTGGCAACCGGAACTGCCGGTCGGCGCGATTTTTTCTTGCAATCGTGCAAAAAATGGTTATTAGTTAGTCCCCTTTTTGGAGAAATCGTCGGCGCGTGCCTAAGAAATGCGCTTTTATATCAGGAGTTTAACTAAATGCCGTGTTACGAAACCACCTTCATCGCCCGCCAGGATCTGCCACGTCAGGATGTTGCCAAACTGGCGGAGTCCCTCGCTGCCATCGTTGAGCAGGGCGGCGGCAAAGTGGTGAAAAATGAGTATTGGGGACTCAAAAGCCTGGCCTACCGGATCGCCAAGAACCGCAAGGGTCATTACACCATGCTGGCGCTCGAAGCGCCGCCTGCCGCCGTCAAGGAAATGGAGCGTAACATGCTGATTAACGAGGATATTGTCCGTCAATTAACGGTGCGCGTTGACAGCCTTGCCGAAGGCCCGTCGGTCATGATGCAGCAATCGCGCAGCCGTGACGACTATGCGCCGGACACCGAAGTGGCGGCCATTGTCGCCGTCACCGACGAACCCACCGAATCCATCAACTAGGAACAGCCCATGGAAAAACCATCGCATGACGCCGCCGGCCCCGGACGCAAGGTCTTCTTCCGCCGTCGGAAAACCTGCCCGCTGACCGGCGCAAACGCCCCGGCGATTGATTATAAAGATATGAAATTGCTGTCGCGTTTCATCTCCGAGCGCGGCAAGATTCTTCCCAGCCGCATCACCTCGGTATCGCACAAGAAGCAGCGCGAACTCGCCACCGCCATCAAGCGCGCGCGCAATCTTGCCCTGCTGCCGTTCGTGACGCAGTAGAAAATAGTGCCGGGGACTGGCGCCAGGGACCAGTGTAAGAAATATTATTGTTTTACTGGCCACTTAGCACTAACCACCGGCACCGCCGCCATGCCCAGACATCTCGTTCCCCCTCTTGTCGCCGGCATACTGGCCGCGGCGTTGTTTGTGTTCGTATTCGGGCTGCAACTCGGATTCCTCTTCATGTTCCTGCCCAGCCTGCCGCTTTTTTACATCGGCCTCGGCCATGAGCTTCGCCATGCGTTTTTCTCGGCGCTGGTGGCGACCGTCGGCGTTGCCGCCGCAGCCGGTGCGCCGGCCGCTATTTTATTTTTTATTTTCATTGGCCTGCCCGCCTGTTACCTCGCCCGCGAAAGCCTGAAATGGCAGCCGCTGCAAGATGGAAAACGCTGGTTCCCGATCGGGCTGATATTCATGCGGCTGACGCTTTACGCCTGCGTGCTGGTAGCGTTGATCGTGGCGTTTTACGCCGGTCAGCCCGGCGGCCTGCCGTATCTCCTGTCACAGAATATCCGCCAGGCATTTGCCGACATGGAGGATACGTACGGCAACGCCATTGCCATGCTGGCCGGGCCGCTGTCGTTCCTTGTGCTGTCGGTGGCGGTGTGGATGTGGGGACTGGCGCTCTTCGCCCACGCATGGTTTGCAAGTTACCTGTTGGAACGGCAGAAAAAAACGCTCAGACCCGATTTCGCCATTGGGCCTTTTTCCATGCCGCACTGGATGCTCACCCTGCTGCTCATCTGCGCCCTGGCCTCGCTGATCGGCAGCGATTCCATGCGGTTTCTGGGCAAATCCTCGCTGATTTCGCTGATGCTGCCTTATTTTCTGCTGGGCGCGGCGCTGATGCATAAGGCAAGCAAAACCTGGCCAAGCCGCAGATTTTTCCTGGGGTTAATCTATATCGCCGTTTTCACCCAGTTCTGGCCGGCGCTGGCGATATCCGGCATCGGAGTTTTTTATCAGATTAAACACTTGTCAATGCCGCGGAGTTCGTTTAGAAGGTAAGCCCTTAAAAATCCTGTGAGCCGGGGGCTGCACAGGGTCATGCGCCGCGCTTTCGCGCCCGCAGGATTTATCAGGAGAAACGTCATGGAAGTCATTTTACTCGAACGCATCGCACGCTTAGGCGGCATCGGCGACGTGGTGAAGGTCAGGAACGGCTACGGCCGCAACTTCCTCATTCCGAAGAAGAAAGCCTTGCGCGCCGGCGAGGAAAGCAAAAAACTGTTTGAAGAACGCCGCCACCTCATCGAGGAGCAGAACGCCAAGGCGAAAGCCGAAGCCGAAACCCGGGCGGGCGTGCTGAACGGCATGACGCTGACGCTGATGCGCCAGGCCAGCCAGGAAGGCAAGCTCTATGGCTCGGTCACCGTGCGCGACATCGCCGAGGCATTGAAAGAAGCCGGGCAGGAAATACCCAAGAGCCAGATCATCATTTCCGGCGCCATTAAAAACGTCGGCGATTACCCGGTGAAGCTGACGCTGCATGCCGAAGTGCCGGCCACCGTCAACGTCAGCGTCGTCAGGAGCGAGCACGAGGCGGCTTGAAACAGTTGACAGTTGCCAGCGGCCAGCGGTCGGTGATAGGGTTGTTTTCTAATCGGCAGCGTCACCGTTCAAATCACTGGACGCTGACCGCTGGCCGCTGACCGCTATCATGGCCTCCATCCTCACCG
Source organism: Pseudomonadota bacterium (assembly GCA_028873525.1). GTDB lineage: Bacteria > Pseudomonadota > Alphaproteobacteria > Rickettsiales > SXRF01 > JABDCD01. The sequence goes on along the minus strand of JAGWIM010000013.1, from coordinate 17,381 downwards.
CCAATCCCGAACTAACCGAAAACAGCGCCGAAGCGCCGTACCGCGAGGCGCCGTGCAATATCGATGCCGAGCAGGCGCTGCTCGGCGCCTTGCTCGTCAATAACGATGCGCTCTCCCGCCTCGGCGACCAGCTACGCGCCGAACATTTTTATGAGCCGCTGCACCGCCGCATTTTCGAGGCCATCCACAAATTCCACGACAAGGGGCAGATCGCCAACCCGGTGACGCTGAAGCATTATTTCGACCAGGACCAGGCGCTGGCCGACATCGGCGGCGGCGCGTATCTTTCCAAACTGGCGGCGGCGGCGGTTGGCGTCATCAACGTCGCCGATTACAGCCATATGATTTACGACCTCGCGCTGAAACGCCAGATTATCGGCATCGGCGAGGAAATGGTCAATGTCGCTTACGCGCATAAAATCGAGACGCCCGCCGCCACGCAAATCGAAAACGCCGAGCAGAAGCTTTTCAATCTCTCCGCCGAAGGCGCGGCTGACCGCGGTTTTCAGTCGCTGAAAAAATCGGTTATCGAGGCCATAAAACATGCCGAGCATGCCCACAAACATAGCGGGCTGGTCGGCATCTCCACCGGATTTCTTGACCTGAACACCATCCTCGGCGGCCTGCACAAGTCTGATTTGCTTATCCTCGCCGGCAGGCCATCGATGGGTAAAACGGCGCTGGCTACCAACATCGCCTATCAGGCCTGCCTGGAGCTGGTGCGGGATGGGGAAAAGAAAAATCTGAACGCGCGCGATACCGGCTGCGTCGGCTTTTTCTCGCTGGAAATGTCGGCGGAACAACTGACCACCCGCCTGCTTTCCTGCGCCAGCAAGCTCGATTCGTCGGGCATCTTCAACGGAAAAATTTCCGCCGACCAGTTCTCCTCGCTCGTCATGGCGAGCAAGGAAATGTCATCGCTGCCGTTTTTCATTGACGATACGCCGGCGCTGTCTATCGCCAGCCTGCGCTCGCGGGCGCGAAGGCTCAAGCGCGTGCATAATTTGAAATTGCTGGTGGTGGATTACCTGCAACTGGTGCGCGGCAACGACTCGCTGGCGATGAACAGCCGCGTGCAGGAAGTCACCGAAATCACGCAAGGGTTAAAGGCCATCGCCAAGGAGCTTGATATTCCCGTGCTGGCGCTGTCGCAGCTGTCGCGCGCCGTCGAGCAGCGCCCCGACAAGCGCCCGCAGCTTTCCGATTTGCGCGAGTCCGGCTCCATCGAGCAGGACGCCGACGTGGTGATGTTCATCTACCGCGAGGAATACTACCTCTCGCGCGAGCAGCCGCGCGAAGGCACGCCGGAGCACAGCAAATGGCAGGCTGATATGGACAGCGCGCTTAACATCGCCGAGGTCATTATCGCCAAGCATAGGAATGGGCCTATTGATACGGCGAAACTGCATTTCAACGGCAGGCTGACGCAGTTTACCGATCTCGACGAGCGGCATCAATCGTGAAACGTGGAACGTGAATCGTGAAACGTGAAGAAAACTCCACGCGCCACGCGCCACGCGCCACGCGCCGCGAACATTCGCCCACGCTGACCGTTGACCTTGGCGCCGTCCGCGCCAACTGGCGATTGCTTAAAGATCGCCATGCGAAAAAATCCATCGCCGCCGTGGTCAAAGCCAATGCATACGGCCTCGGCGTGGAAGCGGTAAGCAGGGCGCTGTGGGACGAAGGCTGCCGCGAGTTTTTCGTCGCCACATTGGAAGAAGGCATCGAGCTGCGCGGGATATTGCCGGACGCGGCCATTGCCGTTTTCAGCGGCGTCTTTGCCGGCGAGGAAAAAGAATACGCGGCGCATCGGCTGGTGCCGGTGATTAATGATGCCGGACAGTTGGCAGCGGCCAGCGGCCAGCGGTCGGTGATTCTACATATTGATACAGGCATCACGCGGTTGGGTTTGAGTGAATCAGAGGCGAAAAAACTTTCTGCCGACTGGCCGCTGATCACTGGCCGCTGCCGACTGATTATGAGCCATCTCGCCTGCTCGAGCGAGCCGGCGCATCCGAAAAACGCCGAACAACTGGCGCGGTTCAGGCAGACGCTGGCGCGGTTCCCCGGCGCCAGGGCCAGTGTCTGCAATTCCGCCGGGTTGTTCCTGCCGCCGGAGTTTCATTTTGATCTGGGCCGCCCCGGCTGCGCGCTGTACGGCATCAATCCAACACCGGGGAAAAACCCGATGCAGCACGTCGCCACGCTTTCCGCGCCGATTTTGCAGATCCGCACGCTCGACCGGGACGAGACCGTCGGTTACGGCGCAACCTGTCAGGTAAAAAAAGGCTCGCGCATCGCCATCCTCGCGCTCGGCTACGCCGACGGCTATTTCCGCTCGCAAAGCAACAAGGGCGCGGCCTTTATCAACGGGCGCAAAGTCCCCATCATCGGGCGTGTTTCAATGGATATGATTGCGCTGGATGTCTCCGCCGCGGCGGGGGTCACGCCCGACATGCGCGCCGAATTCATCAACGCCGAGCAAACGGTGGATGATGTCGCCGGGCAATGCGGCACCATCGGCTATGAGATATTTACGCGGATTGGGGAAAGGGTGAAGCGGGTATACCACAGTTGACAGTTGACAGTTGACAGTTGACAGATAACAGTACACAGAGTTTTTCCGATAACTGTCAACTAGGCGCTTGTGAATTTCCTCGCCCCCATCGGTCGCATGTTCCTGGAGTTTCTTGCCGCCACCGGCAGGCTGGCGCTCTTCGTGTGGGGGGCCGCTTCCGGCCTGCTGCGCCCGCCCTTCTATACCAAAATGCTGCTGAAGCAGTTGCTTGAGCTTGGCTATTATTCGCTGCCGGTCGTCGGCATGACGGCGCTGTTCACCGGCGCGGCGCTGGCGCTGCAGACCTATAACGGCTTTTCGCGCTTCAATGCCGAAAGCTCGATTGCCATCGTCGTCGTGCTGGCTATCACGCGCGAGCTGGGGCCGGTCATGGCGGGCCTCATGGTGGCCGGGCGCATCGGCGCGGCCTACGCGGCGGAAATCGGCACCATGCGCGTCACCGAGCAGATCGACGCGCTCTCGACGCTCTCCACCGACCCGCATAAATACCTGGTGCTGCCGCGCCTGCTCGCCGGGATTACCATGCTGCCGGTGCTGGTGCTGGTTGGTGACATCATCGGCGTCTTCGGCGGCTACCTGGTGTCGGTGCATGATTTGCATTTCGCGCCGATGCCGTACCTTAAAAGCACGGTGCAATACCTGGAAACGAGGGACGTGGTTTCCGGCCTCATCAAAGCATCGGTATTTGGCTTCATCATCACGCTGATGGGCTGCTATCACGGGTTTCACTCGAAGGGCGGCGCGCAGGGCGTGGGCGCGGCAACGACGCACGCGGTGGTGTCGGCGTCCATTTTAATCCTGCTGTCGAATTACATGCTCACCGCGTTGCTGTTTGGAAAATAAGCGATGCCGAAAATTGAACTGAGAGGCGTCTGCAAGCGGTTCGGCAAAAAAATTGTGCTGGACGGCATTGACCTTTCCATCGGTCAGGGCGAATCGATGGTGGTCATTGGCGGGTCGGGCACCGGCAAATCGGTGCTCATCAAGTGCATCCTCGGCCTGCTGACGCCGGAGAAGGGCAGCATCAAAATCGATGGAGGGGAAGTGACAAAACTCTCGCTGCGCGAGCGGCAGGAAATCATGCGCAAATTCGGCATGCTGTTTCAGGGCGGCGCGCTGTTCGACAGCCTGCCGGTATGGGAAAACATCACCTTCGCGCGGCTGCAAAACAAGCAAATTTCGCGCGCGCAGGCCCGTGAGATGGCGGTTGAGAAGTTGAAATCCGTGGGGCTGGGCGCGGATGTCGCAAGTCTCTCGCCCGCCGAGCTTTCCGGCGGGATGCAGAAGCGCGTGGCGCTGGCGCGCGCCATTGCCGCCAACCCGGAAATCATTTGCTTCGACGAGCCGACGACGGGCCTGGATCCCATCATGGCCGATGTCATCAACGAGCTGATCGTCAAATGCAGCAAGGATCTGGGGGCGACGACGCTTTCCATCACGCACGATATGGCCAGCGTCCGCAAAATCGCCAGCAAAGTGGCGATGCTTTATAACGGAAAGATTATTTGGCAGGGCGACGCCCGCGACATCGACCACAGCAGGAACGGCTATCTTGACCAGTTCGTGCACGGAAGAGCAACGGGGCCGATTACGGCGGGCGTCCGATAAGTATGCCGGCGCCAGCGGGTGTTGTGGATAAAGCGTGATAACGCTACGGCGCATTATCTAAGGTCAGAAGGTTCCCTGCCGTTGCAGGGGGGGCGGGGCGTGAATCAAAAACGCCCCGGCTATAGTTATCCGGGCGAGTGCAATTTGCCGAAGGTTTCGAGCAATTTCTCCGGATTGCACGGCTTGGCGAGATAATCCGAAAGCCATAACCCGTGGGCATTGAGAAGATGCCGGTAATGCTCGGCGCCGGTCAGGATGATAATCGGCGTCTGGCTGAACCGGGCTTCCTGCGTCAAGGCCGCAAGCACCTCGAACCCGTCTATTGCCGGCAGGCTGAGATCAAGCAGGATGAGATCGGGCGGCGTGGCGGCGGCGAATGTTCCCTCGCGCCGCAGGTATTGTAATGCTTCATCGCCGTTTTTGACGCGGTGCAGATTATGGTGGATGTAGGTTTTATCGAGTGCGCATTCGGTGAGCATCACGTCGCTGTCGTCGTCTTCGGCCAGCAGGATGTGCAGGGTCTGCCGGCGGCGGATTTTGGCGCGCATGGCATAGGCGAAACGCGCCTGCATCCCTGTGGCCGGCTCGTCATCGTGTCTTAATGCCGCCTGCGTGGTCATACCGCCGACCTTTCCTGCATGGCCGGATACCGTCCGGACGCCAGGTTGATGGCATGCCGCAGCGAATGCCCATCCTCATGCCCTTTGACCAGGTACTGGCTGGCCCCGCACAGCAGCGCTTCTTCCTTAATCCGGCGGTCTTCCATGCCGCTATAGACGATAATCGGCAGATGCGGCGCTTCGGCGGCCAGCGCCGACACCGAGGCAACGCCGTCCATGTCGATCAGGTTGAGGTCGAGCAGGATGACGTCAAAACGTTCCTCGTCGATGCGTTGAAAGGCGTCAATCAGCCGGGAGACGCTGGCGATGTCCATTTCCTTAATGCCGCCGGCGCTGCCCAGCATATGCTTCAACAGCGACACATCGCTGTCGCAATCTTCAACCACCAGAATTTTCTTTTTATAAGAAAGCATAGATGCGCCCTTTTTCTCCAATGCCTGCTTATTAGTTAATTTTTATACCTAATTAATTAATATAAGATTAAAATATTAGTAATTTGAAGAAATAATAAATAATAATTATTCGCATAGGTTGCAATAGCCGCGGCGCATCTCATTTTGCGACATGTTGTAGCGTTTTCCGCCGCTGCCGTTCTTAGGAGCCTGTTGCCCGGCGGTCTCCACTCCATTTGGAAAAATCATTGGCGGGCAGCGGCCTGGAAATAATATTGCCCTGTATCTGGTCGCAGCGCATGGCCAGAAGGGCCGCCTGCTGCTGCATCGTCTCCACGCCTTCGGCGATGACCTTCATGCCGAACCGGTGGCTAAGGTCGATCAGCGCTTTGACCAGCGCGTTGTGCCGTTCACACTGCCCCATGCCACTGGTTAGGCCACGGTCTATCTTCACGGTATCGAGCGGGCAGCGCGCCAGCAGCGTGAGCGAGCAGACGCCGGCGCCGAAATTATTGAGATGCAGTCCGATGCCGGCTTCGCGTGCGCGCATCAGCGCATCGAACCCGCCGGCGCTTCCAAGCATGGCAGGTTCGTCGACTTCGATGGCCAGGTAATGTATCTGCCGGCTGGTTTTGCCGATGAGCGCAAGCAGGGCGTTGATGTTGTCCATCTGTTCCCATTGGCGATTGGCCAGATGGATGGATACCTGCACCGGCGCCAGCCCTTCCACCTCCCAGCGCCTGAGGTCGAAGCAGGCCGTTTCGACCACCCACCGGTCAAGATCGGTGGCCATGGCGGGCGAGAGAAAGGGAAGAAATTCCGCCGGCGCCATCAGGCCGCGCACCGGATGATGCCAGCGTATCAGCGCCTCGGCGCCGGTCAGCCGACCGCTGGCAAGGTCGATTTTAGGCTGATAATAGAGGCGAAGCGACCTGCGGTGGCGGATGGCGGCGACCAGGTCGTTTTCAGTATGGATGCGCTGCGCCGTTTCCTGCTGCATCTGCGCGGTATAGAAGAGATAACTGCCCGTGCCGGCAGCTTTGGCGCGGTACATGGCGTCGTCGGCCTGCTTAAGCATTTCCTCGGCGCTGCTGCCGTCGCCGCCGATGGCGATGCCGACGCTGGCGCCGACCGACGCTTCGCCGCCGCCCAGGATAAAAGGCGTTCGCAGCGCGTCGATCATTTTCTGGGCGACGAAGGCGCTGTGGCGCGGTTCGATGCTGCCTTCGAGAAGAATGGCGAATTCATCGCCGCCGAAGCGGGCGACGGTGTCGGATTCGCGCGAGGATTGCGAAAGCCGTTGCGCCACGCTTTTGAGCAGCGCGTCGCCCGCTTCGTGTCCGAACTGATCGTTGACCTGCTTGAAGCGGTCGAGGTCGAGGAAAAATACGGCCACCTTGCCGCCCGAGCGCCGGGCGCGCGCCAGCGCCATGCCCAGGCGGCTTTCAAACAGGCTGCGGTTGGCCAGGCCGGTCAGCGCGTCGTAATTAGCCAGTTGGGTGAGGCTGTCCTCGAAACGCTTGCGTTCGATGGCGTAGCGGATGGCGCGTTTGATCTGCTCGCCGCCGGCCTGCTCCTTGACCAGGTAATCCTGCGCACCGCGTTTCAGCGAGGACAGCGCCAGGGCTTCGTCGTCGTAGCCGGTCAGGATGACGACCGGCAGGCGCGGCGCGGCGTTGTGCAGGTGTTGCAACGCCTCAAGCTCGGACGATCCGGGCAGCGACAGATCAAGCAGCGCCGCATCGAACGCCTGCGCCGCCAGGCATGGCAACGCTGCTTCGATCGACAGGGCGTGGCTGACGTTGAATTCGCCGGGGCAGGCGCCGTCCAGCGCATTTTGCAGCAGGCAGGCATCGCTGGCGTCGTCCTCGACCAGGAGCAGGTGCATTGATGCAGGCGGGGGCATTTTTACGCCGCCTTTCCTTCGGACATAGGCTCTGTTGCCGCCAGCGTGAACGTAAAGGTCGAGCCGCAGCCCGGTTCCGAATCGACGCGGATGCTGCCGCCGTGATTTTTTACAACCCGTTCGCAGATGGCGAGGCCGATGCCGCTGCCTTCATATTCTTCGTCGGTATGCAGGCGCTTGAAGATGGTGAATATCTTGTCCCGGCCGGCGCGCGGGATGCCGATGCCGTTGTCGCGCACCGAGAATTCCCACGCTGCGCCGTTGCGTCGCGCGCTGACATGGATTTCCGGTCGTTCCTTGCAGAATTTCAGCGCGTTGCCGATCAGGTTTTGCAACAACTGCATGAGTTGCATACCGTCGGCCATGACGAATGGCAACGCATCGTGGGTGATAATGGCGCCGCGTTCCTCGATGTCGCGCGCCAGGTTGGACCTGACGCCGACCAGCACCTGGTTGCAATCGACGAGGGCAAGCGGGTGTTTTTCGAATCCGGCGCGGGCGAATTCAAACAGCGCGTCAATCAGGCGGCGCATGCGGTCGGCGCCGCCGACGGCAAAGCCAATGGATTGACGCGATTTGTCATCCAGTGTGTCCCGGTTATTGGCATCGACGAGCTGCAGATGCTGCGTAATGGCGCGCAGCGGGCTTTTCAGGTCGTGCGCCACCACGCTGACGAAGCGTTCGAGGTCCTGGTTGCTGCGTTCGAGATCGCGGCGGTACGATTCCATGCGTTGCGTCAACCGGCGGCGTTCGACGGCATTCTCGACGGCGCGCCGTAGCGCCGGGGCTGTTGCCACGCGCTTGGGCAGGTAATCCTGCGACCCGATTTTCATGGCACCGGCGGCGACGGTTTCATTGCCCTCGCCGGTCAGCATTACCACGGGTGCAACGGCGTGATCTTTCGACAGGCGCGCCAGTACTTCGAGGCCGTCGATATCGGGTAGACGGTAATCGAGGAGGACGCAATCGACCGCGTGCCTGTGGTACAGCGTCGTGCCTTCCTCGCCGCTATAGGCGTCGATAAAATGATAAGCGCGCTCCGGGGTGTCTTCCAGGTATTCGTGGTAAAGCGCGTGATCCTCGCGGGAATCGTCGATAATCAGTACGGTAAGCGGCATTTTTCCCATGCGTCAGGCCGTACCGGTGTTTGCTGCGGCATCGGGGATGGTGAAAAGGAACGTCGCCCCCATGCCTTCGCGCGATTCCACCCAGATCATGCCGCCATGCAAGGCGGCGATGCGGTGCGCCAGCGCCAGCCCCATGCCGGTGCCGGAATATGCTTCTTCGGGGTGCAGGCGGCGGAACACGTCGAAGATAACCTGGTGGTGTTTGGGCGCGATGCCGATGCCGTTGTCGCGCACGGAAAACACCCAGGCCTTCAAGCTGCGCCTGGCCATGATGTCGACCTCGGGGCGGCGGGCGCAGAATTTCAACGCGTTGTCGCACAGGGCGTACAACAGCAGCCCCAGCCGGTCGCCGTCTCCGGTGACCTGCGGCAGCGGCCCGACGCGCAGGAGCGCCTCGCGTTCCTCGATTTTATCTTTGAGCTGTTCCAGGCAATGGCGGGCGGCGGTCTGGCAATCAACTGCTTTCAGCATCAGCGGCACGGTGCCCAGGCGTGAATATTGCAGCAGGCCGGCCAGCCGCGCCTGCAGTTTGCGGCTGTTTTCGCTGATGACGTCGATATAGCGCAGGGTTTTTTCGTCGAGCAGCAGGCGGCATTTTTCTTCCAGCAGTTGCGAGAAGCCGGCGATGGAACGCAGCGGCGCGCCGAGGTCGTGCGCGACGATGGTGGCGAATTCGTCGAATGCCTGGCGCGTGCCGGCCAACTGATGTGCCAGCGCGGCGTTTTCTCCATAGCGACGGAGTGGTTTTTGTCTCGGCATGGAACGCCTCCCGCAAGCAGGTTCCTTTTGCCGATAAAGATAAACCGCCGCCGCGCAATTTTCAATCTAAAAGAGAATAAAAATATTATAAATCTTCTTTTGATTGTATATGCGCCACATCATGATGTGGGTTCGGAACATCATGCCGCGCTTGTGGCAGGGCTGAATTTCCGCCCCGTTTCCTTTAACTCCAGGCCGGCCAGCGTGACAAATATTTCGGTGATTGCTTCCGGTTCGGGCAGTTGCTCCGGATCTTCGCCGGGAAAGACTTGCGCGCGCAGCCGCGTGCGCACGGCGCCCGGGTCGATGAGGTTGATCTTGAAATCAGGATAGGCTTTCGCGTTTTCAGCCGCGTAGATGTTCACCATCGATTCGAGCGCCGATTTGCTGACGGCGTAAGCGCCCCAATAGGCTGCCGGTATTTCAGTGACGCCGGAGGTGACGAATATGGCGCGCGGCGCATCGGACTGCTTGAGCAGCCCGTCGAAGCAGCGGATGAGATGGAAGTTGGCGGTGAGGTTGGTGGCCATCACCTTGTCCCAGGCATAGGGCGACTGGTCGGAGAGCGGCGAGATTTCGCCGAGCGACGCCGCGTTGCCGACTAATATATCCAGCTTGCCGAACCGCGCGGCCACCTGCTGTGCCCAGACTTCAATTTTTGACGTATCGGTGAGGTCAATTTCCACCAGGGTGGCGCTGCTTCCATCGGCGCGGATGAGGTCGTCGGTTTCTTCAAGCCCTTTCACATCCCGCGCGCCTGCAATCACCTGCGCGCCCTCCTTCGCAAACCGCACCGCCACCGCCTGGCCGATGCCGCGCGACGCGCCGGTGATGAGAGCGATGCGGTTTTGGAGGTTATGAGACATATAATCCTGTCCCTTATAGAATAAGCTGCATGAAGATCATTTGCTGCTTCATGGCGTCCGTAATATTGTCACTATAAGGTTCGCAATAATGAAACCCCATCTTTTCATATAGCCTGTGCGCACCGGAGAATTTATTAAGGCTATCAAGATACAGTTTCCTGTAACCCATATCCCGTGCCCGCGACAGCAGCGTTTGCATCAGCGCCTCGGCAATGCCCCTGCCCCGCCACGCTTGTTTGACATACATCCGCACCACTTCTCCCACATCATCCGAAACAGGCCGTAACGCCAGGCAGCCGCAAGCAATTTTATTATCGCGCACAAGTAGCAGGATTCCTTTCGGCGGGACATAGGTACCGGGGAAATTTTCTAGTTCCTCATTCAGGCCGCAGCCGCCTACTGCATAATCATCGGCCAGCTCAAGATCGCGGTATTCCACCATTAACGCTTTACCGGTTGCATAATCGCCGGGATCCGCAGCAACGGCAATATCGAAAGACGGCATGTCATCCGCCCGCGCAAAATTCATAATCCCGTCGTTCTTTCTATACTTCCGAAAATTCCGAAAACAGATCCTTCTGCCGTTCGTTGGCGCCGTCGCAGTCGGTGAGGGGGATCGGGTATTCGCCGGAGAAGCAGGCGTCGCAGAATTGCGGGCCGGCGGCGTTGCGCTTGACGCCGGCGACGGCGCGGTACATGCCGTCGAGCGAGATGAAAGCAAGGCTATCCACGCCGATGATTTTCGCCATTTCCTGCACGCCGTGCCTGGCGGCAAGCAACTGGTCGCGCGTCGGCGTGTCCACACCATAGAAACAGGAATGCGTCGTCGGCGGGCTGGCGATGCGCATATGCACCTCCAACGCTCCCGCTTCGCGCACCATGGCGACGATTTTTTTCGAAGTGGTGCCGCGCACGATGGAATCGTCCACGAGGATGACGCGTTTACCTGCCAGCACGGCGCGGTTGCTGTTATGCTTGAGTTTGACGCCGAGATGGCGCACGTGGTCGGTCGGCTCGATGAAGGTGCGCCCGACGTAATGGTTGCGGATGATGCCAAGCTCGAACGGGATGCGCGACTGCCTGGAATAGCCGAGCGCGCCGGGGATGCCGGAGTCCGGCACCGGCACGATGACATCGGCATCGACCGGCGCTTCGCGCGCCAGCTCCTGCCCGATATGCTGGCGGGTTTCATAGACGTTGCGGCCCTCGCTCATGGAATCCGGCCGCGAGAAATACACGTACTCGAAGATGCAGAAGCGGTGCGGCTGCCTGGTAAACGGCTTGATCGAGCGGAGGCCGTCCTTCGTCACCATGATGATTTCGCCCGGCTCGACATCGCGCACATAGTCGGCGCCGACAATGTCAAAGGCGCAGGTCTCGGACGCCAGAAGCGTGGTGTCGCCCAATTTACCCAGCACCAGCGGACGCACGCCGAACGGATCGCGCACGCCAATCAGCGTGTCGCCAGTCATCACCACCAGCGAATAGGCGCCCTCAACGCGCGACAGCGCGTCATACAGCCGGTCCTCGACCGAGGATTGCTTCGAGAGCGCCAGCAGGTGGATGATGACCTCGGTGTCCGAAGTCGACTGGAACAGGCAGCCAATGTCGATGAGCTGCTTGCGCAAGCTGATGGCGTTGGTCAGGTTGCCGTTATGCGCCACCGCCAGCCCGCCGAAGGAAAAGTCGCCGAACAGCGGCTGGACATTGCGCAGCAGCGTGTCGCCGGTCGTCGAGTAACGGTTATGGCCGATGGCGACGTGGCCTTTGAGCCTGCCGATGACCTCCGCCGAATTGAAATTATCGCCGACCAAGCCCAGCGCGCGGTGCGAATAAAAATGCCTGCCGTCATGGCTGACGATACCCGCTGCCTCCTGCCCGCGATGCTGCAGCGCGTGCAGGCCGAGCGCCGTGTGCGCCGCCGCGTCGGGATGGCCGAAGATGCCGAATACGCCGCATTCCTCGTGCGGATGGTCGTCATCTTTCATCATGGCCGACGCTCCGTGCTGTCCATCAGCCGGTTGAGCTGCTGCGTGCTGGAATTGCTGTAGCCGAGATTATCCTGCGGCGGCCTTCCCGTTGCGCTGTCATTTGCGGAGTTGGGAGTGGGCTGTGCGCCCTGCGCCTTGCCTAGCGCTTTCTGCTGCAGCGAGGAGATGCCGCGCAGCGTTTCCGGCGCTGCCTGCGCCAGCAGCAGCGCGCCTTTTTCAAGATAGGGGCGGGTGACGGACTGGGTGAGCCAGGCCGGATATTCGGCTTTAGGCAGGGCGATGGAGAGCAAAAAATAGCCGAGCGATAAAATCAATGCGCCGCGCAGCGCGCCGAAGCCCAGGCCCAGCAGGTTATCCAGCACGCCGCCGCCTTCGCCGCTCTTGATGGATTTGACGATCACCATGTTGACCAGCGCGAAGCCCATCAGCGCGGCGAGATAAATCCCGGCGATGCTGATGATGTCGGCGGCCACCGGGCTTCTGAAACTGGCGTGCAGCTTGCCCGCCGCCGCCGGAAAATAGTGGATGGTGACGGCGCCGGCGCCGATCCAGGCGATGAGCGACAGAATTTCACGCACCAGCCCGCGGAAAAAAGCGAACAGGCAGGAAAACAGCATGATGCCGAAGACGACATCATCGAATCCGTTGATATGTGGCGCGGCGGTCATCGCATTCCTGAATCGGGCGTACAGGCGGAAAATCAAGAGATGGCGGCTTCTTCCTGCCGCTTGTCCCGTTTTGCCGAGCCTCCGAACACCCGCATTAATCCTGCCACATTATCTACAACTTTTAAGCCCAGCGTCAAACCCTTAAATGCGCTGTGCTTGGGCAGGAACGCCTCCCTGAAACCCAGCTTTTCGGCTTCGCGCAGCCGCGATTCCACGCGCGAAACGGCGCGGATTTCGCCGGAAAGCCCGATTTCTCCGAACATTACCGAGGCGGCGGGCAGGGGAATATCATACAGCGCGCTGATGAGCGCCGCCGCCACCGCCAAGTCCGCCGCCGGCTCGCCGACGCGGATGCCGCCGGCCACGCTTAAGTAAACCTCCTTGTCGGAAAAGCGCAGGCCGCAGCGCGTTTCCAGAACCGCCAGGATCATGGCAAGCCTATTGGCATCCCAGCCGACGACGGCGCGGCGCGGCGAACTCATATAGCTTGGCGCGATCAGCGCCTGGATTTCCACCAGGAGCGGCCGCGAGCCTTCCATGCCGGCGAAGACGCAGGCGCCGCTGATGGCGCCTTCGCGGTTCGACAGGAACAAGGCCGACGGGTTGGTGACTTCCTTCAAGCCGGCATCGCTCATTTCGAAGACGCCGATTTCGTCGGTGCCGCCGAAGCGGTTTTTGACGGCGCGCAGGATGCGGAACTGGTGGCCGCGCTCGCCCTCGAAATACAGCACGGTGTCCACCATATGCTCAAGCACGCGGGGACCCGCGATCTGGCCGTCCTTGGTGACGTGCCCGACGAGAAAGAGCGTCATGCCGCGCTTCTTGGCCATTTTGATCAGTTCGTGGCTGGCGGCGCGCACCTGCGACACCGTGCCCGGCGCGGCGTCGAGATTATCGAGATACATCGTCTGCACCGAATCGATAATCACCACCCCGGGCGGCGAAGGCGTATCCAGCGTGGCGATGATGTCGCGCACCGAGGTGGCGGAAGCCAGCCGCACCTGCGGGCTTAACAGACCGAGCCGCCTGGCGCGCAAGCTCGTCTGCGCCACCGATTCCTCGCCGGAGACGTAGGCGCAGGAGAGGCCTTTCTGCGCGACTGCGACAACGGTTTGCAAAAGCAGCGTCGATTTGCCGATGCCGGGATCGCCGCCGATGAGCACGGCGCTGCCCGCCACCAGCCCGCCGCCGAGCACGCGGTCCAACTCGGCGATGCCGGTGAGGGCGCGCACGGCGTCTTCGGCCTTGTCGTCAAGCGCCGTCATTTCGATTTTGTGGCCTTTGCCGGAGGTCAGCCCCCTGGGCGTCGTTTCGCTGGACGCTTCCTCGGCGATGCTGTTCCACGCGCCGCAATCGTCACACTTCCCCGACCATTTGGGATGCACCGTGCCGCAGGACTGGCAGATAAAACGGGAGGCGTGCTTTGCCATATGGCTAGGGGAAAAATTCCTGTTGCATCCATCGTGAAGCGGACAGAGTACCGGGAGCGGGTCCAGGTTTCAATAGACTGATTCACCCAACAAAAGCCCGCCGGGCCATATTGCCTGTGGCCGGATGAAAAACTGGCTGGGGCGCCAGGATTCGAACCTGGGAATGGCGGTACCAAAAACCGCTGCCTTACCACTTGGCTACGCCCCAATCCGACGCAGTTCTAACGTGATTCACCGGGCAGGGCAAGTGCCGGATATTAATTTGTTTCCTTCTCCACCCAGCGCAGGAACGGCGCGAAGCCTTTGTGCGCCGGCCAGGCGATGATGCAGGGCAGTTCGTAGGGATGCAGTTCCTTCAGCCGCGCGGTTGCCGCCTCCACTTTTTCCCGCCGCGTTTTGGCGATGAGCGCGGTTTCCGAGTCTTGCCGGATGTCGCCTTGCCAGCGGTAGAGAGAAGTCACGCCGTCCTGGACATTGGCGCAGGCGATGAGACTCTCGTCCAGCAATGCGCGCGCCGCAGAAAACGCTTTTTCCCGGTCGGGGAATATGCTATAGAGCAACCATATTTTCGTCATCATTTCCCCGTGGAGTCAGCCCATGAATACACGCACCCTGCTTATCATCGCCGGCCTTGCCCTGCCGATTATCGCGCTGGGCGCCCTCACCATGCAAGGCAAAAAAGAAGCAGTGCGGGAAAGCGTGGCGCCGACGGCGGCGAACGCAATCAAAAACGCCGCGCGCCAGATCGAGGCGGAGAAAGCACGGCATCGCGCCCGTCTGGCCGAAGTGGAGAAAATGACGGATGCCCAGTGGCCGCAGGACCTGGAAAAAAATCCGCACCATGCCGCCACCCGCCAGCAGGCCATCGACTACCAGAAAAAAGCCATTGCACTGCTGGATAACATGACGCCGCAGCAGTGGATCGCCAGGCAACAACAGCGGCAGCAACAGTGGTATCAGCAGCAGAAAAATCAGGCGCCCCGCCCGGCGCAGACGGTGCCGAAAATCCCGCTTCCTCCTGTCGGGCGTTAATCAGGAAACCGGAAGTTTATTCAGCCACCGCCTGGCCAGCGTCCGCAGCCCCATGGTATTGAGCAGCCATCCTGTCAGGAAATAGCCCGACAGTCCCAGCAGCACCAGCGCCAGCAGCGCCGTGAAGCGTGTGATTTCGCCCATATGGATGTACGGATCGGCGATCCCCTTGCCTACTTGCAGCGCCAGTGCCATCACCAGGCTGGATAGCAGTATCCTGCCGATTTGCGTCAGCAGGTTCCGGCTGGCGATGAACCAGTGGCGGCGCGCCAGTACCATTGTCATCAGCGCGACGTTGACCCAACTGGCGATCGACGTCGCCAGCGCCATGCCGACATGGCGCAGCGGCCCCATCAGCAACAGGTTGAAGACGAGGTTGACCAGCACGCAGAAGGCGGCGATCTTAAACGGCGTCCTGGTGTCGCGATGCGCGTAAAAGGCTGGTGAGACAATCTTGACCAGGATGAAGGCGGGCAGGCCGATGGCGAAAGCGATCAGCGCGTGAAACGTCGCCACCGTGTCGCCGGCGTCGAACCGGCCACGCTGGAACATGACGGTAATTACCGGCTCGGCGATAACAATGAGCGCCACCGCCGCCGGCAGGCATAAAAACAGAGACAGCTCGATGGCGCGGTTCTGGCTGTGGTGCGCTTCCGCGTGCCGCCCTTCGCGTATCTGGCGCGACAGCATGGGCAGCAGCGCCGTGCCCACCGCGATGCCGATGACAGCCAGCGGCAGTTCGCTGATGCGGTCGGCATAATAAAGATACGACACGCCGCTTGGAAACTGTGAAGCGATGATGAGGTCGATAAACAGATTCACCTGTGCCACGCCGGCGCCCAGCGCCGCCGGCGCGATGAGCAGCAATAATTTTTT
The DNA here is from genome assembly GCA_028873525.1 of Pseudomonadota bacterium. GTDB lineage: Bacteria > Pseudomonadota > Alphaproteobacteria > Rickettsiales > SXRF01 > JABDCD01. The sequence continues at coordinate 1,525 of JAGWIM010000013.1, read as the reverse complement.
GACGTCGGGCGACAGGCGCGGGCGCACCAGGCGCGGCAGCACCCCCATCTTGCGGCAGAAATAAACGAGCCACAGCCATTGCGCGATGCCGGAAATCATGACGGCGACGGCCAGCCCATGCGCGCCGGTCGGCGTCCAGCGGTCGATGAAAAACGGGATGATGATAAGGCAGAGATTCATAATGATGGGCGTGGCGGCGACGGCGGCGAACTTGTCGCCGCTGTTGAGGATTCCGCCGAGCAGTGACACCAGCGAAATGAAAATGATGTAGGGCATGGTGATGCGCGTCAACGTCACGGTGAGGGCGAATTTGGCCGGGTTGCTTTCAAAGCCCGGCGCCAGGAGGAACATCATGTACGGCATGAACAGGATGAAAATCGCGGTGACGATGAGCACAATCAATAACAGGAACGACATCGCCTCGCTGGAAAACCGGCGCGCCTGCTCCTTGCCATCCACCGCCAGTTGGCCGGCGAACATCGGCACGAATGCCGAATTAAACGCGCCCTCGGCGAACAGGCGGCGCAGAAAATTGGGCAGCTTGAAAGCGATGAAAAACGCGTCCGACAGGAAACTGGCGCCGAGCGTCGAGGCGATGGTCACGTCGCGCAGGAAACCCAGCACGCGAGACAGCAGCGTGTAGCCGCCGATGGTCGCCGTGGACTTAACTAAGGACATGAGGCCTCTTTGAACTCCCTGCCCCCTTGCGGGGGAGGGTCAGGGAGGTGATCACAGGTAAAGAAATATCAGGCCGCGCCGCATGAGTCAAAAACACTCCTTCCCCCGTCTTATCCATAAGGGGAGAGGGGAAAGTCATGCAGGATGCAGGGCGTTTCTCAGCCGGCGTCCGCGCCATTGCAGGAGGCGCCAGGCCAGCGCCCCGGCGCCACGGCAGAGCCGCGACTGCGGCGACAGCCCGACCGCCTTGAACAGCATGGCCGCCATTTTCTCGATATGTCTGCGGCGATAGAGCGCCGCCGCCAGCGCCAGGTATTGGTTGCTGGAGCGTTTGCGGTCATAGCGCCCGGAAGCGCCGTGTGCCGCGAAAAACGCATAAGCCAGTTCGTCATCTCCGCTTTCAAAGATACGCCCCAGCGCGACGCGAAGGCGCCTCAGCAACCCGATTTTTTCCCGGCGCTGGTAGCGTTGCAGGTAAGTGTAGAATAGTTTGTAATGGCGCAGTTCATCGCCGGCAATGCGCGCGCAGATGGCCTTCAGCACCGGTTCGCCGGTGTAATCCTTGATGGCCGTGTAATAGGAGCTGGTGCCGGTTTCGACGATGCAGCGCGCTATCAGCTCGCCGCTGCGCGAGCCGCGCACCGAGGCGCTCACTTGCGTCGGCAATTGGTAGCCCTCGGTGAAGGCGCCGAAATTCTTGTCGAAATCGAACGCGGGATCGGCGAGCAGTGCCCAGCGGCGCAGCGCCTCGCCGTGCTGCACTTCTTCGGCAGCCCACTGGCGCGCCGCCTGCTGGAATCCGGCGTCATCCGAAAATACCTCGCACAGGTAGCGCGCGTAATCCTCG
>JAGWIM010000097.1 GCA_028873525.1 Pseudomonadota bacterium | reverse complement strand
TTATATTATGACGAAGAAATTATATATCAAAACCTACGGCTGCCAGATGAACGTCTATGACTCGCGTCGCATGGAAGGCGTGCTGGCGCCGCTTGGCTACCGCGCGCAGGATTCCGCCGAGGGCGCCGACCTGGTCATCCTCAATACCTGCCATATCCGCGAGAAAGCCGAGGAGAAAGTTTATTCCGATTTAGGCCGCGTGCGGCAGGAGAAGGAAAAAAAATCCTCGATGCTGATTGCCGTCGGCGGCTGCGTCGGTCAGGCCGAGGGCGAGGAAATCATCCGCCGCGCGCCGTTCGTCGACATGGTGTTCGGCCCGCAGAGTTATCACCAGTTGCCGGAGATGGTGACACGCGCCATTCGTGATAACGGCGGTGTCGTGGAGCTGGATTTCGCGCCGGAGCGGAAATTCGACGCGCTGGCCGAAAGCGCGTTGCCGCAAGGCGTGTCGGCGTTTCTCTCGGTGCAGGAGGGGTGCGACAAGTTCTGCAGCTTCTGCGTCGTGCCGTACACGCGCGGTGCGGAATATTCAAGGCCGCTGGCGGCGATTGAGCAGGAGGCCCGGCGGCTGGTCGATCAGGGCGCGCTGGAAATCACGCTGCTCGGCCAGAACGTCAACGCTTATCATGGTGATAATGGCGGCAGCACGGCGTCGCTGGCCGACGTGATTGCGCGGCTGGCAGCCATCCATGGATTGGAACGCATCCGCTATACCACCTCGCACCCGCGCGACATGAGCGACGATCTAATCGCCATCCACGGCACTGAGCCGAAGCTGATGCCGTTTCTGCATCTGCCGGTGCAGTCCGGCTCGGATGCGATTCTCAAGAAAATGAACCGCAAGCACACGGCGGAGTTTTATCTCGATATTATTGCGCGGCTGCGCGCCTCGCGCCCGGACATAGCCTTCTCATCGGATTTTATTGTCGGCTTTCCCGGCGAGACGGAAAAAGATTTTGAGGACACGCTGACGCTGGTGGAGCAGGTCAAGTACGCACAGGCCTATTCGTTCAAATACAGCCCGCGCCCCGGCACGCCCGCCGCCGGCGACGAGCAGATCGCCGAAGATGTAAAGGATGGGCGGTTGCAGCGGCTACAAGCTCTGCTGCGGATGCAGCAAACCGCTTTCAATGAATCATCCGTCGGCAAAACCATGCAAGCGCTGCTCGACCGCGACGGAAAATTGGAAGGCCAGCTCCTCGGCAAATCGCCTTATATGCAGTCGGTGCATGTGCGCGACGCGGAGAATTTGCGCGGGCAGTTGGTTGACGTTGCCGTCACGGGCGCCTATCTCAATAGCCTTGCTGCCGTCATCCTGAGCGAAGGCCGTAAGGCCGGAGTCGAAGGTTCTTGTGCGGCGGATAAGAATTTTTCGGTTCGCCGCGTTCACTCAGGATGACAAGCAAAGGAGACGTTAGTGAAACAAAAAAACGGTAACAGCCACGGCGCGGGCGAATCCAGCGTCAGCATGGTGTTTTCCGACAACGCGCTGCTGCCGATGCTGTTCGGCGAGAACGACGCGCATCTGGCCAAAATCGAAAAGCGGTTTCATGTGTCGGCGTCGTCGCGCGGCAACGTGCTGGCGCTGACCGGCGGCAAGGCCGGTGTCGAAGCCGGCAAGGCGGTGCTCGAATCGCTCTATGCCGACCTCAAAAAAGGCGGCGAGGTCGGGGCGCCGCAGGTGGACGCGGCGATTCGTATGCTGGCAGGCGAGGACGAAGGCCATACGCTTTTCGGCGGGCAGGAGCAGGTGGTTATCAAGACGATGAAAAAAGCCATCAAGCCCTATTCGCTGCACCAGGCCAATTACATCAGGCTGCTTGGCGCCAATGACCTGGTGTTCGCGCTCGGCCCGGCGGGCACCGGCAAAACCTATCTTGCGGTGGCGATGGCGGTGTCGATGTTCATCTCCGGGCGCGCCGAGAAGATTATTCTTTCGCGCCCGGCGGTTGAGGCGGGTGAAAAGCTCGGCTTCCTGCCCGGCGATCTCAAGGAAAAAGTCGATCCTTACCTGCGCCCGCTCTATGACGCGCTTTATGACATGATTCCCGGCGAAAAGCTGCTGCGCCATATGGAAAACGGCGAAATCGAGGTCGCGCCGCTGGCCTTCATGCGCGGACGCACTTTTTCCAATGCCTTCGTCATCCTCGATGAGGCGCAGAACACCACGCCGACGCAGATGAAAATGTTCCTGACCCGCATGGGCGAGCATTCGCGCATGGTGGTGACCGGCGACCTGACGCAGACCGACCTGCCCAAGGACGTGAAGTCCGGCCTCGGCGACGCGGTGCGCAAAGTGGAGGCTATCGAGGGCATCGGCGTGGTGCGCTTTACCGACGCCGACGTGGTGCGCCACCAGCTCGCCGCCAAGATCATCCAGGCCTATGACGAGTGGGACCGCAAAAAACGAACCCCTCTGCGACCCGAGGCATGACGCCCGATATCGCTGTTCAGCTTAAGTCGCCGCGCTGGAAGGCGCTGCTTAAGCCCTGCTGCAAGACCGTGCGCGCGGCGGTGGGGGCGGCGCTGCGGGAGGCGTCAGGCGACAGGTGTCGGGTGTCGGAAATGACGGTCGTGCTGGCCGGTGATGATTTCATCCGCGATTTGAACAGAACCTACCGGGGAAAAAATAAACCCACCAATGTGCTGGCGTTTCCCCATGAAACGGGAGGAGACATTATACTCGCCCTGGAAACCATTTCGCGCGAGGCGAAGGAGCAGGGAAAATCTTGCAAGGATCATGCGGCGCACCTGATGGTGCACGGCACGCTGCATTTGCTCGGCTATGACCACAAGCGAAAAAAAGACGCCGGGCGCATGGAGGCGCTCGAGGCAAAAATCCTTAGAAAACTTGGGGTTGAAAATCCATACTTGTAGTGACGGTTGAGCTTTGCTAGTGATGATTCATTCCGTATGACATCCATCCCTCAGAACCTGTCGGTTTTTCGCACCCTGCGCTGCCGGCTCAAGCGCCTGTTCAAGCCGCGGGACGCCTCGCTTAAGGAAGCGCTTGAGGAGGCCATCGAAGAGCATGAGGAGCAGGAACGCCTGGAGCCGGAAGAAAAGGTGATGCTGCATAACGTGCTGTCGTTCGGCGATCTCACGGTCGGCGACATCATGGTTCCGCGCGCCGACATCGCGGCTGTGGCTGCCGATATCAGCCTGGAAGATTTGAAATCGCATATCACGGCAGAGCGCCACACGCGCATCCCGGTCTATGAGGACACGCTCGATCATGTGCTGGGCTTCATCCACGTCAAGGATTTGTTCCCGATGCTTTCCGGCGACGCGCCCTTTGCCGTCCGGTCGGTGGTGCGCAATGCGCTGTTCGTGCCGCCGTCGATGCGCATTATCGACCTGCTGGTCAAGATGCGCCACGCCGGCAGCCACATGGCGATTGTCGTCGACGAATATGGCGGCACCGACGGCCTGGTGACGATGGAGGATTTGTTCGAGGAAATCGTCGGCGATATTCATGACGAGCATGACAGCGAAGAGGAACACGAAGACAGAATTCTCCGCATCAGCGATACGATGTTCGAGGTCAGCGCCCGCATCCGCGTCGAAAGCCTGGAAAAGGCGCTGGGACTTCGCCTGGCGAGCGAGGAGGAATCCGCCGAGTTCGATACGCTTGGCGGGCTTATTTTTTCACAGCTTGGCCGCGTGCCGGGCAAGGGCGAGATCGTGCCGCATGTCTCCGGCATCCGCTTTGAGATATATGATGCCGACGCGCGCCGCCTGCGCCGCGTGCGGGTGTTGATGGCGTGATATAGCGCCTAACGATTGAATGTTGGGTAAACTACACCCGTATATCCTTCGGGTTTTTTATCAGTATATTTAAGAGGTGCGTTCTCTTTGCATACGCTGCAATACCGCTTGACCATCGCGATGGCGCTCCACTTGTTATAGGCAAGGCCAAAAGATTCATAATATTCTGCAAGGGCATTCATTATTTTCCGGCGCTCATTTTTGCTCAATGAACAACCTTCGCCAACGGTGAAGCCATGGCTGGCTATGATTTGCTTCTCAAGGAGAATCATGTACTCGTGTGGGGTGCCTTCTGTGAAAGGAGTGCTCATAAATTTTTCTGTCGTGACAACCCCATGCCGTACAGAAGGTACGTTCTCTTCCACGAATTTTTTATAAGCCTCTTGATATTTCGGCATTTCATGTTTTCTATAAATAAAATCTTTCCAAGTGTCACTCATACAAATACTCCATGACATTATTTCAACAATCCGTCACCGACGGCGGCGTCGGCAAGGCGCGTGCGGAAATCGGGAAAGTTTTTGCATGTGCGCAGCGCAAATCCGCGCTCATCGAGGGAAGGATGGGCGTCAATGGTATTTTGCATCAGTTTTTTCCATTGCGTTGCTATATAATCTTTCAGCTTTTCTTCAACATGGACCGGGCGCGGTTTTTTTGCCATCTCCGCTGCGAATTGCCTTTCCCCTGCGGTGTGTAATTTTTTCAGAAAGCTGATATAGCCTTCCGTATCACCGGTTAGCAGCACCGCCATATGATCGGCATCGAATTCATGATGCCGCATGATATGGCGTGTCCCGAGCAGGCCACCGCCGAACCCGAGCGCTCCGGCGAGTAGATAACGTCCGGCGTGCAGCGCGGATTCCTTCCATTGCGCGTTGACCTGATGTGAATGTCCGTCCCCGAACGAAGACGGGGCAGGCGCTTCTTTTATGTCGCCGACGGTTTCATCCGCCGCCCGATCAATCGAGCCTTGTAATTCTTTTGGGGTTTGTTCGTTCTTTTTAGCGTTCGCCTGATCATAGAGATAAAGTGCCGTCATGGCTGCGAATGGCATGGCCCAGGGCAGTAATCTTGGCATCAACAGCGCTGCGGCGCCTTGTTTGCGGTGTCCCAGCTCATGCGCCATGACCATCATCACTTCCCTGGAAGGACGCGCATCGTGCGGATGGCTTCCGGCCAATGTGATCAACCCGTCGGTCAGCACCAGCGCATCGAACGCCATGCCGCCATTGATGCGATGCGTGGGAACGCGGTATAGCGCAGGCGCATTCACCCCGGCTTTTGCCGATAGTTTTTCGAGCGCGGCATACCAGCCGGGGGCGCTGCGCTTATCCATTCGGGTGGCGCTCATCCCCCTGCCGGATTGCACGAAATCTCTCATATCGTCGCCCGAGCTTCGATAGCCGACCCTGGGTTGTTTTTTTGCGGGAGCGAATGATGTGGCCACGGGCTATCCGCCTCTTTCTTTGGCAGAAGCGTTTTTCTGCACGGTATCGAGCGCTGATTGCTTTTTCTTGAACGATTGCATTCCGCGAACCGTGGTTACCCACGCGCCGATAGCGGATCCGGCAAAAGGAGCGGCAACCACCGCCAGCATATAAGGCTTAAGTTTTTTAGCGGATTTGAGGTCAGTGAACGCGATGGATCCCAGTTGGCTTAGTATCTCCTTGTTCTGGCTGACCTCCAGAATGCTGATGCCGGTTTTATTGGCATGAACGCTCATCTCCCCGAAAAATGTACACATAAACCCTCCGGCGGCAATGGCTTCCGCGGCAATGCCCCCCGCCAAAGCTCCCGCCGCCGCCTTGACAGGCTGCGTTTTCCAGGCGCGCTTCACGCCCCGTTCCGTTTTGGCGATGCGCTCGTCGGAGGGCGCGGCATCTTGTGCTTCCTGGTTCATGCCCATTATCCGTGTAACATTATCCATGTAGTAACCCCACCGTGCCATTATACCCTGGTGTAGCCCACTGTCTCAAATGAAGGTTTTGTGACAATTGGCCAGGAAAGGCGGGACGGGAACGCCGGTAACTCATTGCATGTTCTGGCGATATAGCCGACCTCCATGCAACAATCAGCCGCCCGCGCATGTGCGGGAGTTGCAAAAAGTAGCGCGAAAATGCCCTGGTCAGCGTTTTTTTTTGTTGCGCGGCTTCTTTTTTTTCTCTGGTTTGGCGGCCGGGCGTTTGGCGGAAGCGTTTTTGGGTTTCTTGTCTTCATCCTCCTCGGCGGCGTCGCCTTCTTCGCCTTCCTCAACGCCGTCAATCAGCACGGGGCCGACGACGGCAGTGCCGGTGGCCTCGTCGTCCAGCTTTTCCTCCTGCCCGGCTTCCTCGACCGCCTCCAGCCCGCCCAGGGAATCTATATCCTCTATGTCTTCGATTTCCTCGATTTCCTCGTCGCGGTCAATCGGCTCAATATCTTCGAATTCCGCCAAGTTGACGTCTTCAATTTCGTTGACCGGCTTAGGCTTAGGTTTTGCTTTGAAGGCCGGCGCCGGCTTCGGCACGGCAGGCGCGGGGGCCTTGCTGCGGCTGCGGCGCTGGCGTACCA
>JAGWIM010000096.1 GCA_028873525.1 Pseudomonadota bacterium | reverse complement strand
CGGAGACGAAAATCGCATCGTAATCATAGGTGGTCGAGGCGGCGATCTGCGCGATGCTGGCGGTGGTGACGCTGGTGCCGGTGGACGAGCCGGTGACCGCGCCCAGCGATTCCACGATGCCGGGCGTGGGGATATGAAGATTGCTCATAAATCCTCACGCCAGCTGCACGACATTGTATTTGAATGTGCGGCCGGTGCCCTGCGTCTGCTTGAGCGTGAATTCGAGGTAATTGGTTTCGGGATAGACCGGCGTGTAGAGGATCGGCACCACCTGCGTGCCGACCAGCGTCCAGATGTCTTTCAGCGCCTTCGTGTCGCCCGACAGTACCTTGCTGTAGACACGGATTTCCAGAATGTCCGGCGTGCCGCCACCGACTAGGTTGCTGACATTGAGGTTAAGCTGGTAGGTTCCGGCGCTGCTGATCGTGCTGCCGATGGTCGTTTCGGTGCCTACGACCAGCGCCGAGGTGGTGCCGTTCTGGTTACTGGTAGGTGCGGACATGGTAATCCTCTAATTCAGCGCTTCGACAATGAACTGGCTCAGGGTGATGGTGTTGGTGCCGGTGCCCGCCGCCGACCATTGCGTCGAGGCTTTGATGACAAGCGCGCCATTGGTGGCCAGCGTCACCGGCTGGGCGATATCGCTGCGGAACGGGCTGTTAGGCGCATTGCCGGTGACAATCGGCGCGATCTGCACCGTGCCGGATGCGCCGGGCGCGGAAGTCGCCTGCACGAGATAGGACACGGCGAACTGGTTGTTGGTCAGGCTGGCCGTGGGCGTGATGGTGGCAACGCTCTCCGCCACGGTGGTGCTGCCGAATTTCAGCTTTTCAATCAGGTTTGGCGGCGCCGAGCCGGTGGTGATGTTGTAGGCAAAGGTGATGCGCAGCAGCTTATTCAGCGTCAGGAAGCTTGCGGGCAGCGAATAGGTCAGGCTGTGATCGTGATCGGCGCCGGATCCGCTCGATGACAGATTGGCATCGCCGCCTGCCTGCACCGACAGCACGCGCGCGACGTTGACCTGCTGGTTGAAGGTAACATTGCCGGTATTGCGGTCGATATCGAAGGCGTCGAACCAGGCAGAACCATCCGGCGATACCTTGAAGTGGAAATTATCGTCGCCGGTCAGCCCGATTTCGGCGCGGCCGGAAAAACCGGTCTGATAGAGGAAGGAAGCGGTATCGGTGTTGGCGTTTTTATTAAGCTTTATCTGTATGCCGTTGCCGATATTATTGAACAATACCGCGCTGCTCGATACCGTCAGTTTGTTGGTGGCATCCGCCGTGGCGTTGACGCCCAGCATGGTAAGGTTTTGGAACGAGGTGGGATTGAAAGTGAGCACCCAGGCGGTGCCGCTATAGGTGTAAAGCAGGGCAAGCGTATCGACCCACACCGTCATGCCCTTTAAGGGCGTGACGAAATTCCAGCCGGTGGTGTAATAAGCGATGGCATTGGCCTGTCCCGCCCAAGCGCCGGTCGGCGACGTGCCGACGATATAGCAGTCGCCAGGATTCGGCGATCCGGGAGGCGTGTTGACGCTGATATCGAGCATTGCCGCCTGGATCAGCGCGTCGATCAGGTCGAGTGCCGCGTTATGCGTCACTTCCTTCTGCGATTGCGATTGCAGGATGTAGGGTAGCTTCACCCGATTAGTGGTGTTAGCCATTTTATTTTCTCTCCGTTAATACTATAATGATGCAGTCAAATTCGTTATGGGCACCGATGATGAGCCGAGAATATTGTGATCACTTGATTGACCTGCTTGCACCTTGGGGTGAGGTAACTGCCAAAGCCATGTTCGGTGGGTACGGGATGTACCGTCAGGGACAAATTTTCGCCATCTTGGTAGATGATACACTGTACTTTAAGGTCGACGACCAAACCCAAGCCGACTATGAAGCCACAGGTTCCGAGCCATTTACTTACGAAGCCAAAGGCAAGCATGTCGCCATGTCTTACTGGCAAGTACCGCTGGACGCTCTGGATGATCCTGATATGCTGCTTTCATGGGCTGAAAAGGCATATCAGGCGGCTAGGCGCTCAAAGAATAAGAAAAAGCTCAAAGCATCTAAACGGTAACCCGATGAATGATTCATACTTGCCATGAAAAATCATAATCTCTTGCAACGTCTTGGATACGCATGGTCTGGTTTGGAGACGAGTTGGAAGAGCGAAAAGAGCTTCCGCACGCAAATGGGCGGACTGGTTTTTGTTATCGTGGTGCTACTTGTAATGCAGCCATCCCCTGTCTGGTGGGCATTACTGCTGTTGACAAGCGGCGGCGTACTGGCGGCGGAGTTGATGAATACCGCCGTTGAAAAGCTAGTCGATCATCTTTATCCCGACCAACACCCTACGCTTAAAACCGTGAAAGACACGCTGGCGGGAGCCGTGCTGGTGATGTCGGTCACGGCGCTTCTGGTATTTGCAGCATTTCTTTGGTCGAGGATAAGTACATGACAACAGCACTGTGGAAGAAGCCAAAATTCATAATGGCATTCAGCCTGTTTTTATTTTTCTTATTCGGGGCACTCTTTAGTGAGATCATGGACGAAATATGGCAAGAAAAACAACTCCTGCCGCTGGATCAGGCAACAAGCCATTGGATGTCCGTCAATCAGGAACCTTATGACCGACTTTTTTTCCTCACCATAACCGATCTAAGCGAAGGTGGCGTACTTGCGGTATTAACGCTGCTGATCACTGCCAGTTTATGGTTTTATCGCCGCAGGGTAGAGAGCATATTGTTCTTTGGCGGATTCGGCGTGACCGGAGTGAGTGTTGCCATTCTAAAGTTTATGACAGATCGTGTTCGACCGGCAGGAGCCTCCTTGCTGCATGAAACATCCGCAGCTTTTCCCAGTGGCCATGCGGCACTTTCCCTGTTTTTCTTCGGCTTCCTCGCCTACCTGCTATCTCGTAGGGTTCAGAAAAAGCGATACAGCGTGCTAGTATTTGCCGCTGGCTTGTCGATTGCAGGGTTGATTGGAGCCAGCCGTGTCTATCTTAACGTGCACTGGCTCTCGGACGTACTCGGAGGGTTTGCCCTTGCCGCCGCATTCTTAAGCCTCTGCATCGGATTTCTGGAAATGCAGAACCTGCATGTTTATAACTCTCGGCATAAGGTCACTGCTTTAAGGTAGGAGGCATAGTCAAGCAGTGGTTTCCCCAGATTACCGCGTCCGACCTTGCCGAAAGTTGATAGGCGTTCCCATACGCTGCTTTGCGTCGAGCCGAAGTCAGTGGCTGCTGGGTGCGCAATCCAGACTTAGGTATTAGAACAATAAGCCCGTAACCCATCCCACGGCCACAAAAAACGCAAACAGGATAACCGCCAGGCGTTTCGAGACTTCCCGCCATAAATACACCGTGGGGATGATGCTGTAGGTGCCGAGCGTCATGGCAAAAAGCATGACATAGCCAAGAGGTATGCCTTGGTGATAGAGCTGCGCCGCGAACATGACATCCAGCGCAATGGGCACCGGCATGAATACCGAGATTACGCTGACAAGCGCGAGTTTCAAAGGCGTTATGTCTGACAATAATGTTTGCCACGGCAGCAGCGTTAGCATGGCCGAGGAGACAATACTTGCTAATAGCATAAGGACTATTGTCGGCTTAACCAACATCCATACGTTTTTGGCGTAATCCTGAGCCATTTCGGTGGCAACGGATGACAGCGTCTCCGTGCAATCCTCTGACGCAAAAGGGATAGCACAACTGGAATTATCATCATCTACAGTAAACGGCTTTATAGGCTGGGTACGATCCAACCAGGCGATGGTCGCGGGCACGACGAAAAGAATGACCAATAATAATATGGTGTATTTGGTCACACCCATTGCCAGCGGCAAGGCGATGAATGTCATCGTCATCACCACGGGATTGAAATTAGGTGAACTGAAAAGAAAGCCCAGCGCTATTTCAATCCGGCCATGCCCGCGCGTGATGCCGCAGGCGGTAGGAACCGCGCAGTTGGCGCATACGCCCATCGGCACACCTATTAACGCACCTTTGAGTGAGTTCAAATAGAGATTATTGCCGATTTTCAAAGGATAGTAGCGCAAAAATGTATGGAGCAGTGCGCCAAGCAGCATGCCGAACGACATACCGAGCTTCATGCTGTCGAGCCAGTTGATCGCGCCAAACAGGATTTTATTCCAGACAGGGGTATCTGCCGAGATTGGCAAAAGCTCATGGCTGTTGGCCATATTGGGAATCGCCTGCCCCACATGTTCCGCCTTGTCCAACAACTGCGGATAACGCGAGGCGAACCAAAATGTGCACAGCAATATGACAGCGGTCACCGCCAGAATCAGCGGGCGGTAATAGCAACGGATGTTAAAGAAAGGGCGCTGATACGCTAAACTGGTCATAGATTTACCATACGACGATGTTATTATGCCTGCTTGTAGGAGATGATAATATATTGAGTTAGAAATTCAAAGTGAATTAAACCATCGCATGCCCGCCTAACACATGACATGCAGCAGGGTGCTACCGTAGCCGGAGACAATGACCGGCATACGCCGTTGCTCACGGCGGTGGTCAGCGCCTTAACTTGCGCTTCAAACCTGCTGATGGTGCGGAAATATTCAGGTTCATTCATTGGAGGCTCTTTTTTTTCCTGTTGATTGCGTATTGAATGGGTCATGTTCCCACCACCGAGACGAAGGCTTGCGCTATATCGGCAACACCCGTGCCATCGCCGACAGCGGCCATGGCGGCCAGCGCGATATCGGCAATGCCGTGGCCGTTGCCGACCGTGATTAAAGAAGCCTGTGCTACATCAACGATGCCCGGCCCGTTACCCACGATGATGACGGCGCCAGCTGCTACGCTTAAGCGCCGCGCACCGTCGCCCACTGTGGCAGAGGCAAATTGCTCCACGCTGACAACCTTTGCCCCATCGCCAACGGTAACAAGCGCCGCTTGCGAAATATCACCTGCCGTGCCGGTCACGCTGATTCCAGCCCCAGCTGGCAGAGATTTACCGCCGATGTTGTCCACGGCACGCTGCCCGGCGCTTGCGTGAAGGTGGCAGATAAATACCAGAAGGATGCGCCGGTGGTCAGGCCAATGGCCAAAGCCACATCATCCACGCCGTTGACGCGCGCGTGCAGCTTCAAATTGCGCGCGCCGGAATCTTCCTTGCGGGCGCAGGCCGTCACCACCACGCCATCGATGACGGTAGGCGCGCCGGGCAGATCGGTGGTGTTGTAATAATCCAGCGTGCCGCTTTGATTCGTCGTGTTGTAAGTGGTGGTTTGATACGCCTGCCCATCGACCGATTGCCAATTCGCCACCGCCCCGCCGACGCGCGACCATTGCGTTTGATCGCCTATAGCGTTGGGCAGGCTCGTCCATACCGAACGCGGCGGCACCAGCGTGGAAGCAGTATCGCTGCCATCGGTGGAATAGGACACCACATCGTCCACATAGGTATTCTGCGATGCCGCTGCTACAAATGAAATATATTGAAACGCGAAATTGATGCCCAGCGTCGCCGTGGCGATCACCGTGCCGTTTAAGGCGAATGTCACCCAGCCGGAATTAGGATTACACGACATCGACAACCAATATTGCGTATTGGCGCTCACCGCATAGGCCGAAGAAGTCACCAGCACCGCATTGGTGGAATTTTGCCGAATGCGGATGGTGCCGGTACTGTCCAGCGTGATGCGCACGCCGTCCGCGCCGCTGGTGCCGGGGAAAGTGGTAGGCGTCGCGGTAAATTGGAATATGGTTTGTTCTGAGGACGGCAGCGTCGATAAAAACCAGCCCATGCCGAAATAGCGCGTGCCGATATTAGGCACCGTCCACAATATGCCTGCGCCCAGGTAGCTGCCGAGGTTATACGCTTTTGGCGTGACACCGTTGCCTTGCAGGCTGCGTACGCCGGTAGTGGTCGAAATGGTTTGGAATTGCGGGTAAAAAACTTGGCAAACCCAAGGCTGCGCCAGCTGGTCAAGGTCGGTGACGGTGCCGAATTGCTCAAAGCCGCACGCCCATTCAAGTGATAAAGCCATAATGCCTTCCTATGTCATGATCCATAAATACGGCTCCACCGCCGTGTGCGGCGTGCTGCCGTTGCCGTATAAAACTTCCAGCACCACCTGGCTGATTGATGCCTTCGCTTGCCCCGACCGCAACACTTCCAGCGCCAGCTGTGAGGCATTTACGCCGGTGGGCGCCGTGGTGGCCGTGCTGCGCAATACCTCTAATGCCGCTTGCCCCAGCACCACGGTCGGAACGCCGCCGCGCAGCACTTCGGCGGCGACCTGGCTTTGATTGACGGCGGCAGTACCTTTGCGCAAAACCTCCAGCGCGGCTTGCGTAAGGTTAACGTTCGTCATGTGGCGATCTTCGCGCCCGCCGACACGAT
>JAGWIM010000095.1 GCA_028873525.1 Pseudomonadota bacterium | reverse complement strand
TTTGCCTCGAATTTGTCTTGGCCTAGTTTTGCAAGAGCCTTGCCCAGCTTGAGATTCATCGAGTCTTTGCGCAGGCTGCCGACAATAACCGCCACTGTAAATTTTGTCATAATTCCTCCTATGTGGGCTAGAGGCTAGCAGCATGCAAATAAAGCCTCAATTTAAAGATTCTCATGTTAACGTGCTTTAGGCAAAAAATTATTCATGATCGGGAATGCCGGAGGACATATGCGTCCAGCTCGGCGCGTCGCTGGCCGGGAACGATTCGCGGTCTGCTTCCTCAATAATATCCATGTTAGCAGATAATCCTTTTTTATTCTCATTCAACAAACCTTTCTCCGCAAGCCGAAGTAGCAGCAGATGGAAATAGATCAAGCCGCCATAAGGTTTCCAGCGGGCCAGGGTGGTACGGATGGATTCATAATCCAGCGGATTCTTTATGGTCATCCATTGCTGCAGGTTATTGCGCGCGCCGACATCATCGCCTGGAAAGATATGTATTCGTCCCAGGCCGCGAAGCAAAACATATTCCGCCGACCAGCGTCCTATGCCGGGTAAATTACATAACCGGACACTGGCTTCCTCATCGGATGCCGTGGTTAATGCTTCCAGATCATCACCGTCTTCGATGTCTTTGGCCAGCGCAATTATGGCTTCTCCTTTCTTATGGCTGAAACCCAGTTCGCGCAGCCTACCGGGCGTTGTTTTAACCAAATCTTCCGGTTGAGGGAAAGCATGGGATTCGCCTGTATCGCCAACGGTTGTGCGGCCATATGTTTTGGCCAGGCGATTGAGGAGTTCAATGCCGAGCGTCAGTGAAAGTTGCTGACAGGCAATGGCGTTAATAAGTCCTTCGAACACGGAGGAAAAACGCGGCGGTTTCATGCCGTAAAACCGCTGCGCTATGGAATTAAGCTGGGGATCGCGGGAAGCCAGATGATAAAATGGCGTCAAATCGACGCGCAGGCCGAGTGATCGTTCCAATGCCGCGGTTATGAGTTGGGTTGCTCTGGCGTCAAGCGTATCATTTGCCGTTACGCGCAGACGTGGTGAGTCAGCGGCGCCTTCCTGCGTTACCGCTATCTCCACACACTTGCCCGCTACTGTCATTACCCGCCGGTAAGCGGCGCCATCCCAGCGGTCGATAATATTGTCGGGGCGGCGGCGTAATGCCCAGGCGGTAAAATTCAGCCGGAACGGCGGTATTGGCTCAAGATAAAAAACGCTGTTGGGCATGAGAAGGGAATCACATGGATGTAATTGTAGATAATGATTTTTTTTATATTACTCTGTTTGTATAAAAACGCAATTCTGCTGATTAGCCAGAGGATTGTAAATCAGGAAGCGTATGGAAGACGGCGCAAATAGCAATGGATACTCATGCCGGATATAATATTTGCTGCCGGAGCAATGGCGATGCATTTAATTTTATCATCGCCGCCTCAATTTTTATGCATTTTCCAGTCCCAGCCGGCATGGGCGGTAATCCATTGCAGCAGGTGCATATTGCCGATGCGATTGAGCAAAGCATACTTAATATAGTCATTTATCAATAACGCAAAGAAGGCCGCTCCGAGAAAAGCCAAGGCGATGGCGTTAAACGGCAATGTCGGCAATCCGACCCATCCGTCCCGACCGATAACCAGTCCGAGTATGGCTTCCCCAGCCAGAGCAAGAAATAGCCACAGGCTGGGAGTCGATGACCAGAAACGCTTCCTTTCACGGATCGATAGAATCGAGAATATACCCATGAACATAAGGATAAAGAAGCTGTAGGTCTGCAGATGCGGTGACTGCGGCGCTAGCGGCAGGAAATGGATGCCGAACAGCAATAAGCCAACGGCTTCCACCACCATCAGGAAGCCGAGCACGCCGCCTACCAGCGCCAACGCACCGACGTTCCATGAATCCGGCGCACGCGAAATACGCACATGGTCAGTAGCGAGCGCAATCTTGGCAAAATCCGTCATCAGCGTCAGCAGCAATATGGCCAGCGCCGTGATGACAAACCGCCCGACAATGAAATACGCTGCCACTACGAATCCCGCTTTCAGGGTGGTGCGGCTGATTTTGTTGATCACCCAGGTTAATAACCGCTGGTACACGGCTCGGCCATTCTCTACCACGTCTACGATGCCGGATAATCCTTCCGTTGTCAGCACGACACTGGCTGCCGCCTTGGCAGCATCGGTGGCAGTGTTTACCGCAATGCCTACCTCCGCTTCCTTCAATGATGGCGCATCATTCACTCCATCACCGGTCATGCCGACAATATGACCTTGCGATTGAAACGCGCCGATCACGTTGAATTTAGTTTCCGGGTATACTCGCGCTAGGCCATCATAACGCGAGAGAAGATCAGTGAGCATGTCCTTGTCAGCATCGGGGGTTTCAGGGGCAATTTCCTTAAGGCCGACCTGCGTGGCAATGGCCTGCGCCACCGGACGGCCATCGCCCGTCAGCATGACGACGCGGATGCCAAGCTCATGCAGCCGCTTGATCAGACTCCTGGAATCAGGACGCGA
Source organism: Pseudomonadota bacterium (assembly GCA_028873525.1). GTDB lineage: Bacteria > Pseudomonadota > Alphaproteobacteria > Rickettsiales > SXRF01 > JABDCD01. The sequence goes on along the minus strand of JAGWIM010000095.1, from coordinate 3,972 downwards.
CGGGTCGGCCAAGGCGACAATTCCCAGATATTCGGCTTTGTTATCATCCTTCCGCGCTACGGCAATGGAGCGCAGGCCCTGCTTGGCCAATTCATCCGCCTGTTTTCTGGCAGCAGCGGCATCCATTCCTGACCACTGTGCAATAGCGGCAATCGCGCCTTTACTGACCATAAACTTCTGGTTGCCGTTATTGACCACCGCCTCCGTGCGTCGGACTTGCGGAGAAAACGGCACGTAATTATCCCGTTTCCAGTCTGCCATGGCCAGATGATGTTCTCCGGCTGCTTTCAGAACCGCGTTGTCGATGGCATCTTGATCGGCTTCATTCGACGCCAGCGCCGCATAGAGCAATAAATCTTCTTCCGTGATGTCATTTGCGGGAACCAATCGGGCAACCGCCAGTCTGTTCTGTGTCAGCGTACCTGTCTTATCAACGCACAGCACGTTCATCATGGCCGCATCCTCGGCGGCGGAAAGGCGCGTCACCAGCACGCCTTTTTTACTTAAAGCACTTGCCCCCACCGCCGTGCTGACGGAAAACATCACCGGCAGCGCCACCGGCATGGCGCTCATCAGCAGCACCAGGCTCAAAGGCAGAATTTGTGCCCAGCCGCTGCCGCGCAGAACTGCCATAATGACAGCGGCGGCAACGGCCAGCCCCACAGCCAGGAACAACCAGCGCGTCAGCTTGCCGGCAATGTCATCCAAGTGCAACTTCGGCTTAGCGGCCTGCACCAACTGTATGGTACGACCGAAATAGGTGCTGGCACCAGTGGCGGTCACTTTGCCCGTGCAGGCGCCAAGACGCACCAGTGAACCTGAATAAACCGTATCCCCCGCTACCTTGCCTGCCTCCGCGCTTTCCCCGGTCAGCTGCGACTGGTCGATTCTTACCTCACCATCCAGGATTTGCAGATCGGCCGGAACGAAATCGCCCATGCGGACATGGACGATATCCTGCGGCACTAATTCCCGCGCCGGAAGTGTCTGCCACTTTCGATCCCGCAGCGCGCGCGCCTGAACCTGCAGCCGCTGCTTGAGGAGATCGACCACCTTTTCTGCCCGCCGTTCTTGCCAGAAGCCGATCATGGCGTTAAGCACAAGCAACGCCAAGGCGATCCATGCATCGGTTACACGCCCAAGCACAAAGGAAAGTACTACAATAGCCTCGATCATCCATGCCGAAGCCCCCCAGAAACGCAATAACAGATCCAGCGCCCAATGCCGCTTTGCTTCAGCAACTTCGTTCCAGCCAGAACTGCGCCGGAGGTTTTCGACCTGCCAGGAAAGGAGTCCTTCAGAATTATCAAGCATCGGTTTCTCTCTACACTGCGAACGCCATTCCTAATTTGTTGGCTTTTTCAGAACCGGTTTTATCTTGATAATAAAATCGACAGCCATAAGCAGCGCACCCGCAGCGAACACAACATCGCCCGGCAGGCGCATCCACTGCCAGAGGCGGGTGCTGTTGTAGAAAGCCATGCTGCGCGCATAGGCGAGACCATGCTCATAAACCGCAGCCAGTTGCGACCACCCGATGGGGAAGAAGTTCAGCAGAATCCAGAGCACAAGCCCAGTATTGTACAGCCAGAATGCCCACAACCCAAGCCGCTCATTAAACAGAACTCGGTCTCCCGCCGCATAACGCAGGCAGAAATAGATAAGGCCAATGGCTAGCAGGCCGAATGCGCCGAACAGCGCGGTATGCGCATGATTCAGGGTAAGGAATGTCCCATGTTCGTAGTAATTGACTAACGGCGCGTTCAGCGTACCGCCGCCGAAGACGCCTGCACCTACGAAATTCCAGAAGGCCGCACCGATGATATAGGTATAGGCGAGATTATAATTGAATGCCTGCTGCGCGCGGATCAGGCGACGTTCCTGGATAGCCTCGATGATGAGCAGTACCAGCGGCAGCACTTCGATGAAAGAGAACATGCTGCCTAACGGCACCCACAGGCTGGGTCCGCCTGCCCAGTAGAGATGATGCCCGGTGCCGAGCACGCCGCCGAGGAAAATCAGAATCAGCTCGAAATAGACGGCGCGTTCGGCAAGCTGTCGGGATACCAGGCCTACCGCCATCAACAGATAGGCGCTCATGGCGGCAGCAAAAAACTCGAAGGACTGCTCGACCCAGAGATGCACCACCCACCAGCGCCAGAAGTCGGTAATGGTGAAGGATTTTTCGATGCCGGTCAGCGGAATCATGCCAAAAACGTAGAGAATGGCGATATTCGCCGTCGCTGCCCAGATCAGGTTTTCCAGCCGGATATTGCCTGACCAGAATTCGCGTGTTGCCTGCCAGAGCGCCGCGCGCGTCGGCCACAGCGCCCTAAACATCAGCGCGCACCAGATCAGCAGCCCCGCAAAAAAGCCGATCTGCCAGAAGCGTCCTAGCTGGATGTAGGAAAGTCCCTGGTTGCCGAACCAGAACCAGGATGATCCTTTCATATAGCCCATGATACCCAGCCAATCGCCGATCAGTGCTCCGGCCACAATAACGAGCGTCACCCAGAACAACAGATTGACAAGAAATCCTTGTCCGCGCGCTTCCTGCCCGCCCGCGATAGCGGGGGCAAGAAACAATCCCGAACCGATCCAGCCCAGGCCGATCCAGATGATTGGTGTTTGCGTGTGAATATCGCGCAGGAAATTAAACGGCAGGATCGTCGCAAGGTTGAGGCCATAGAAGCTGCGCCGGTCATAGTAGGCGTGTGCCATGATTACGCCGGCAGCGATCTGCACTAGCAGCATGGCAGCTACGACAAGAAAATACTTTCCGATGGCGCGCTGGCTGGCGGTAAGCGGAGCGAATGTCGCCAGCACAGGATCCATCGGTGCCTGATCCGGGTCGCTTAAGTAGCGCTCGTAGATGAACAATACCGCGCCGAAAGCCAGGAAGGTGAAACAGAAGCTGGCCCACGTCCAGATGAAGGTATTGGTAGTCGGTGTATTGCCCACTTCCGGTTCGTAAGGCCAGTTATCCGTCCATGACCATGTTGTATCGGGACGGCGGGCGACCGTGGTAATGCCGGAGTAAATCAGGAAATCGGCAGTGTGCAAGGCCTCAGTCGCACTCAGGCTATAGGCGGGCGTCCAGCCAGTCGTGCGATCAACCTTATGCAGGCTATTTGCCAGTTCAGCGCGAAGTGTCGCTATCGCCGCCGCCAGCGCATCGGGAATCACGACCTCGCGTTGCGTAAGATCAATGCCCTGCAGCTGCGTACGCATCTCCTCCCGCACGGTTGCCTGTTCTCCCACCGGCAGTGTGGCAAATGGTTTATGAAAGTGCGCCTGGGATAGATTGTCTTCAGTGAGCGTGGCCAGCTGCATCAGGGCAAAGGCCGTATAGTCCTGCCCGAAATAGGAACCCATGCCGTAAAGGCTGCCATAATCCATGAGGTCAGCCTTCTGGAAACCGGCCTTGCCGGCGGTGATGTCATCTGTGCTCATCAGCACCGTTCCCGTCGCCGAGACAAAACGCTCCGGCTGCGGCGCGGCGCGTTCATAAGTGAGCACGGTTGTCCAGGCGAACAGGGCGAAACAGGCAATGGCAGTGAGCAACAGAACCCACTTGAGGATATTACTTACTGGATCCTGTTGAGAGCGGATTGAGAGTTCATTATGGGCTGGCATCGATTCTCCGCTGTCAATTTCAAGCCGATTTTAAATGCGGGGCAAGTGTTAGAAGTTCTTATGACAAATATATATAAAAATTCAATGGCTACGAGCTAAAGAATTATTGCCGCCAGAGGGAATATTTTACTAAGGGACATCAATAAGCAAGTGATCAACGCCATCACATTTGCATGTGCTGCATTTCCTCCATAGGCATCATGTTGTGATTGAGATGATCCATGATCCAGATCGAGCCGATGACGATCAGGAAAACCACCATGACGCCGAAAGCCAGAGCCAGCACGTTATTGGTATTGTCCGGCCCCGTGGTCACATGCAGGAAGAATACGAGAT
>JAGWIM010000094.1 GCA_028873525.1 Pseudomonadota bacterium | reverse complement strand
TGGCGCCCTGGGCGCGCGGGCATGGGCTGGCGCGGCTGCTGCTGGAGGCCGCCGAGCGCGAGGCGCGGTCGCAGGGATTTTCGGTGCTGCGCCTGTCGGTGCGCGAAACGCAGGAACGCGCCATAAGCCTCTATGAAGACAGCGCCTATGTCTGCTGGGGCGTGCTGCCGACCTATGAATTCGTCAACGCCAAAATGATCGCCGGGCGGTTTTATTACAGGAACCTGGAACCGATTACGACGTTGGTATGATGATAAGCCCCGCATTTATTGCGGGGTCTGGTACAATTAAAACCGGACCCCGTTATCCGCTTCGCTCCAACGGGGCTGGCGCATGATTCTTTATCCTGCAATAGACCTTAAAGACGGAAATTGCGTGCGGCTGTTGCGCGGCGAAATGGAGAAGGCGACCGTGTTCTCCGAAAGCCCGGCCGACCAGGCGGCGGCGTTTGAAAAAGCCGGGTTTGAATATCTGCATATTGTCGACTTAAACGGCGCATTCGAGGGCAAGCCGGTTAATGAAAAGGCAGTGAGAGCCATTCTCGCGCGGGTGAAAATGCCGGTGCAGCTCGGCGGCGGCATCCGCGACCTCGCCATGATAGCAAACTGGCTGGAGGCCGGCGTGTCGCGGGTGATTTTAGGCACGCTGGCGCTCAAGCATCCGCAACTGGTGAAAGAAGCCTGCCGCCTGTTTCCGGGGCAGATTGCGGTTGGCATTGACGCCAAGGGCGGCAGGGTGGCGATCGAGGGCTGGGCGGAAGTATCGGGACAATCCGCCGCTGATCTCGCCAAAAAATTTGAGGATACCGGCGTCTGCGCCATTATCTATACCGACATCAGCAGGGACGGCGCGATGCAGGGCCCGAATGTCGAAGAAACGGTGAAGCTGGCAGAATCCATCACCACGCCGGTCATCGCCTCCGGCGGCATCAGCAGCATTGAGGACATCAAGCGCTACAAAGAGTTCAAAACCAGCGGCATCGAAGGCTGTATTTTAGGAAGAGCGCTGTATGAGGGGAAAATCAGGGCGGACGAGGCGCTAGCAATTTGCAATATTAAAAAAAGTTAGTCATGCAAACTAATTTAGAAAAATACAAAAAGGATTTAGAAAATCTTATCAAACAAGGCTTTCTCATACAGAGTGATTTGCTTATTCAGTATTGTAAAAGCATGGAAAAACCCCTCAAGGATATTGATGCTCAAGAGAAACTTTGCTCTGGGGCTTTTAAGGATCAATACCAAGGATGGTATACGGAAACATATGTGATTATAAAACAATTGCTTCCGGATAGATTGAACGAGTTTGAAGCGTTATATAAACGAGATGCAAAACGAAAAGCGATTGATAACACAACCTATTCATTACAAGATTGGTTTCAGGGCATTACTGCTGCTAAAGATTATACTGGGAAAAAATATTTTGATGATATAGGCACTGCTTATTCACGATTTGAAACTCAACTAAAAATTTTAGAATCGTTACGCCGCCGTTTTGAGAGCAGTCTTTTTGACATTCGTCAACTCGTACAAGCTGACTTATTTGATTCTGAAATAGATGCAACACGTGAATTATTAAAACACAAATTTTTGCGTGCCGCAGGTGCAGTAGCTGGCGTTGTCTTGGAGAAACATTTAGCTCAAGTGTGCGTTAATCATAGTATTGCTATCAAGAAACAGCACCCAACGATTGGCGATCTAAATGATTTATTGAAAAATGCTGACGCGATTGACCAAATAAATTGGCGGTTCATTCAAAGACTTGGGGATTTGCGTAATCTCTGTGATCACAATAAAAAGCGTGAACCCACTGAATCAGAAGTTGATGATCTTATCAGTGGTGTTGATAAAACAATTAAAACTGTTTTTTGATCATGCTTAAAACCCGCATCATTCCCTGCCTTGACGTGAAAGACGGCCGCGTGGTCAAGGGCGTGAATTTCGTCGAGCTGAAAGACGCCGGCGACCCGGTCGAGCAGGCGAAGATTTACGACGCGCAAGGCGCTGACGAACTCTGCTTCCTCGACATCACCGCCACCAGCGACGACCGCTCGATTCTCTACGATGTCATCAGCCGCGTCGCCGAGCAGTGCTTCATGCCGCTGACCGTCGGCGGCGGCGTGCGGACGGTGGCTGACATCCGCGCACTCTTACTGGCCGGGGCGGATAAAGTATCCATCAACACGGCGGCGGTCAAACGCCCGGAATTTGTCGCCGAAGCGGCGGAGAAGTTCGGATCGCAGTGCATCGTCGTGGCGCTGGATGCCAAGCAGGTCGGTCCGGGGATGTTCGAAATTTTTACGCACGGCGGCCGCCGCGCCACCGGCATCAACGCCGTCGCCTGGGCGAAAAACATGGCCAGAATCGGCGCCGGTGAAATCCTGCTTACCTCGATGGACCGCGACGGCACCAAGCAGGGCGTCGATCTGGAACTCACGCGCGCCGTGGCGGCGGCGGTCAGCGTGCCGGTCATCGCCTCGGGCGGCATCGGCACGCTTGCGCATTGCGTCGAGGCGGTAAATATCGGCAGAGCGGACGCCATACTCGCCGCGTCGGTATTTCATTATGGAACCTTTACCATCGCGCAGGTAAAAGAGGCATTGAAAAACGCCGGCGTTTTGGTAAGGATGTAGCCTTATGCCTGCCACCACGACCCTGGAACGGCTTTACAACGTCATACTGGAGCGCCGCAAGCGGGGCGATCCGGAAAAGTCCTACATTGCCAAGCGCCTCCAGCAGGGAACGGCCAAGATCGCGCAGAAGTTCGGCGAGGAGGCGGTGGAAACCGTCATCGCCGCCATGCAGAAGGACAAGAAGGAAATCGTCAGTGAAAGCGCCGACATGATTTTCCACTGGCTGTTGCTGCTCGCCGATAGCGGCGTGACGCTCGATAGCGTGATTGCCGAGCTGGAACACCGCGAAGGCGTTTCCGGCCTCGATGAAAAAGCCCGCCGCAAGGCGGCAAGAAGGGAATCCTAGTTCTGTGGGCCGCGCAAGCGGCTGTGCGGGACGTACAGAAAGGAAACATGAATATGCCGACCGCCGATGACAAGAGCCTTGACGTCATTTTCCGCAACGCGCGCACACATGTGGCGTGGCAGGCGGGGCCGGTGGAGGATGCGCTGCTTGCCCGCGTGTACGATCTCGCCAAATGGGGGCCGACCTCGGCCAATTGCTGTCCGATGCGCATCGTGTTCGTGAAGTCGAGGGAAGCCAAGGAAAAACTCAAGCCGTGCCTCGCCTCCGGCAACGTCGATAAAACCATGGCCGCGCCGGTGACCGCCATCATCGCCCACGATTTGGAATTCTACAAAAAAATGGACGGGCTGTGGCCGCACGGCGGCGGGAAAATGTTTGAGGGCAACGCGCCGCTCATCCAAAGCACCGCCTTCCGCAACGGTTCGCTGGGGGGCGCCTATTTCATGCTGGCGGCGCGTTCGCTGGGGCTGGATTGCGGGCCGATGTCGGGCTTCGACAATGCCAAGGTGGACGCGGCGTTTTTCGCCGGCACCAGCATCACGTCGAATTTCCTGTGCAACCTCGGCTACGGCGACGCCTCGAAGCTCTACCCACGCGGGCCGAGGCTGGAGTTTGCTGAAGCGTGCCGCATTGACTGAAGAGAGCGCTTAGTGAATAGTGCCTGGTAAGAAACCGGTAAAGCAGGCGTATCTACGAAGCACTACGCACTCAGCACCCTGATTTATGGCCTACGACAAAAACAACATCTTCGCCCAAATCCTGCGCGGCGAGATTCCGTGCAGGAAAGTCTATGAGGACGCATTCGCGTTTGCCTTCGAGGACATTGCGCCCGCCGCGCCCAAGCACGTGCTGGTGGTGCCGAAGGGCGAATATATTTCGCTGCATGATTTTGCGGCGCATGCGCCCGGCGCGATGGTGAAGGGTTTTTTTGATTCCATCACCAGGGTGGCGGCGAAACTGGGGCTGGAAGAAAGCGGCTACCGCATCGTCAGCAACCACGGGCCGGACGCGGCGCAATCGGTGCCGCATTTCCATGTGCATATTTTAGGTGGCCGCAGCCTGGGTGGGCTGCTGCCGTAACTTCAACCAAGGAGGATGTTATGAAGACATTATCTAAGATTACGGCGGTTGCGGCGATCATGCTGCTGCCGGTTTCAGTGCTGGCGGCCGACACCGCCGCCAAGGCCGATGCCGACAAGCCGGCGGTTTCCGGCAGCCTCCACGGCTTCGATAAATACTGGAGCAAGATGGATCCCGCCGGCAAGGGCTTTGTTACCAAGGAGGAGTGGATGGCGCACGCCGCCGACCGCTTCAAGGAGATAGATACCAACGGCGACGGTAAAATCAGCAAGGAGGAAATGAAAGCGCATGACGATAAAATACGCCAGCGTTTCATGGAGATGCGCCAGCATCGCCGCCAGATAATGAACGATCAGGGTGGTAGCAGATAAACCTGTGATCCAGTGCGGCGCGTGCGCAGGACCGTCCTTTTTGTCACCTACGGCGGCGGCCATGCGGCGATGGCGGCGCCGGTCATACGCGCGCTGGCGAGCTACCCCATCCGCACGGAAACGCTGGCGCTGACGCTGGCCGGGCCGTATTTCAAGCGTCAGGGGCTGCCTTACAAGGGTTTCAAGGATTTTCTCCTGCCGGAAGATACGGAAGCACTCGACTGGGGCAAAAAGCTTGCGGCGCTGCACCATCATCCGGAAACCGGCATCGGGGAGGAAGAGGCGATTGCCTATCTGGGTTTATCCTATCGGGATCTGGTGACGCGGCTCGGCGAGCAGGAAGCGGCGCGGTTATGGGAGGAAAAAGGCCGCAACGCTTTTTTCCCGTTATCGATGCTTGAGCGGGTTATCGACCGCGCCAAGCCCGATATGGTGGTAACGACCAATTCGCCGCGCGGCGAATATGCCGCCCAGATAGCGGCCAGCAAGCGCGGCATCCCGACGCTTGCCATGGTTGATTTATTCGGCCTCTTTAATTTTTACCGGATAGAAGCCGATTATGTCGCGGTGATATCGCCGATCGTCATCGATAACATGCGGCGCGACACCGGCCTGCGGGAGGGGCAGAAATTCCTGATTACCGGCAACCCGGCGTTCGACCCGGCTTTTGATTGCCGCGGGCCGGTTGACCATGCCTGGCGGCGGCGGTTTTTCCCTGCCTTGCCCGATCATGCCAAAGCGCTATTGTGGATTGATGACAGCGGGTACGTTGACAAGGCGACCGGCCTGTTGCACGTGCGCGGCGCGGAAGAGATTGCGGATAATCTGGATATTCTGGCGGATGCCGCCCGGCGGAATGACGGCTACCTGCTCATCCGCCCGCACCCGTCGCAGCAGCGCGCGCCATTTGATGCCTGGATGCGAAAGACGGCGCATCCGCACGTCATGCTTGCCGGGGAGGCGCCATTATATCCCCTGCTTAATGCCTGCGACGCGGTGGCGACGTTTTCTTCCACGGTTGGCTGCGAGGCGTTGCTGACGGGGCGGCCGGTAATTCAGCTTGGCTATTATCCCGGCGAGTTTAATATGCGCCTGGGCGACTGGGGCGTGGCAAGATGGGCAGAAACGCCCGAACGTTTGCCGGAGGCGGTGCGTCAAAGTTTTTCCGGTAACATGCCTGAAGACATGCAGGCGCGCATTGCCGCCATGTTCCCGCAGGAAAAGGCCGCACCGAAAATTGCCAAGGCCATCGACGATATTTTGTATGGCAGGGAGCCGTCCGGTGTACATGCGTATTAAACGCGGCCTTGACGTTATCATCAGCGGGACGGCCATCGTCCTGCTGCTGCCGGTGTTTCTCCTGCTTGCCATTATCATTTGCCTGGAAAGCCCCGGCCCGCCGGTTTTCGCCCAGCAGCGCATCGGGCTGCATGGCCGCCCGTTCGTCATGTTCAAGTTTCGTTCGATGGTGAAGGATGCGCCGTTGCTCGGCGCGTGGCACACGGCAAAAAACGATCCGCGCATCACCCGCGTCGGGCGCTTTATCCGCGTCACGAGCCTCGATGAATTGCCGCAACTGTGGAATGTATTTATCGGCGATATGAGCCTCATCGGCCCGAGGCCGGAAGTGCCCCTTCAGGAGTCGCTGTATCAGCCTGCGGATTGGCGGTTGCGTCACCGCGTGCGTCCCGGCGTTACCGGGCTGGCGCAGGTGAGCGGCCGCAGCGACATATCGGAGGGAGACCGACTGCGCCATGACCTGGCATATGCGGCGCACCCGACCTTTGCCGGCGATATGCATATTTTGCTGAAAACTATCTCTGTAGTATTTCGCAAAGCGGGGGTAAATTAAGGCATGGCTGACGGCAACCCCACATCGCAGCCGCCGCGCCTCCATATGCTCGACGGGCTGCGCGGCATCTGCGCCATCTCCCTCATGTTCTACCATATGCTGTCGTGGAACGGCGCTGCCCTTTTCCAAATCGGCACGTTCGGCGTGTATTTTTTCTATGTGCTGAGCGGTTTCAGCCTGTGGTATGTGTACGCAGGCCGCCCCTTGGCTCCCGATATGCTGAAAACTTTTTTCATCGCCAGGGTTGCCCGTATTTTTCCGTTGTA
>JAGWIM010000093.1 GCA_028873525.1 Pseudomonadota bacterium | reverse complement strand
GTGGCGCGGGTCGCAGTCAAGGATAATTTTCTTTTCGTCGAGCTTGGCGTTGGTGGCAGCGATCTCGTCGATCTGCGTATCGGGGTCGAAGCCTCGGTTGGCGATGGCTTCGCGCAAGGTCAGTGTGCCGTTGCGCATCATCCAGGTATCGGCCTGCGCATCTTTGAGCGGATCGATCATCTCAAATTTGGGCGGCGTCCAACTAACCCCGTAATCGATCTTACTGATCAAGCCGTTGATGTAGGCGCGTTCAATGAACCGCTTCCATACCGGCACGCAGAACATCGGAATAAATACCTGCCAGCGTAGCGTCTCGATGCTGCGGCGGAATTCCAAAAGTCCCGCGCGCAGCGAACTGTAATTGACCTGCGACAGGTCGCCGGTGAGCTGTTCGTAAGTGACGCCAAGGCCTGCGGCTATGGCGTGCAGTTGCACGCGCTGATAACTCGGATAGTTCGCATCCGATGTCGGGTTGCCGAAGCGGACATCCTCGCCTGGTTTCAGATATTCGATCATGCCGGGACGAAATGTTTCAACGCGGCTCGGCTGCGGATTGGTGGCATCGGTCGGGCCGGTCGACGCGATGTTGCCCAGCACCGGCCCTTCGCTACCGCTGTTCTGAATGACGAAAGCGGCGAAGCAGGACTCGATCTTTTTTCGCCACAACTCGGCATCGTCGTAATCGTCGAGGTCTTTCAGGCGGTTGATGACGGAGGCGAAGGAAGTAACGCCGCGTATCTGGCCTGGCCGGTCTTTCTCAAAAATATGCAGTATCTGGTCGGCTGGGATGCGCACACTGTTGAGGCGCGGCCATACCATAATGGTATCGCCCGGATGTACCGGCCACATCCAGTAGGCCACACGTTTATTATTTTTATCGAATTCAATGCCCTGCCGGATGTAACCGGACATATCGGGCATTTCATAATTCTTAGTCAGATCGAGGAAATCCGCTTCAAGCACCTGTAACTGCATCGGCACGGAATTATCGTCGGCGCTCATGCGATCGCGGTAACGCACGAAGCATTCGCCGCTTTCAAACATGGCGCGCACGATCTGCGCCTGTAGGCCGTAAAAATCGCAGTTGCCGTCGTAGTCGCATTCGCTCGACCACTGGTTCCACGCTGCCATGATCTGTTTATTGAGACGGTCGGAGGCGACGCGCGCCTGCGGGATGATGCCGGTGCCGACGAAATTGTCGGAGAAAATACGCCGCGCTTTTTTTCCGTAGGGATTATTGCGCACGATGTCGCGCGCACGGTCGCGTAGCTTTCGTCCCGCCACATAGATTTCCGTGTTGGCGGAAGTGCTGGGCGTGAACCAGCTGTCCGTCCGCCTGCCGACTTTGGCGCCCTCATAGGCACGCGTGAGATCAAGCGCCATGCGCGCCTGCCTGCGTTTAAACCCCGCCATCGGCGAGAAAAATCCAATGACATCATCGAGCCACATGCGTTAATCCCTGCAGAATGAACTGGCCGAGGAACGGTTTGCCGGTGGCTGGCCGTTTAATTCATCGCGCAGCAGGTCACGGGCCTTAATCATGTCGACGGTGGTCTGGTAGCGGATCAGCTTGTCGCCGACGCGTACTTCAAGCGTGCCGGTGGCGATTGCCGCTTCAAGCGCGTCGAGTTGTGATTGAGAAAATGCCATAATTTACCTCTTCATCCAGTTATCGATTTTCGGAATCCAAGCCTGCACCTTCTGAGGCGCGGGCGGCGGCATATCCTGCGGCGCGTTCGGTTCCGGTGCGGAAGGCATCGCGGCCGCCAGTGCTTCTAGGTCGGGGCTTAATATTTTCAGCGCCGCCAGCGCGTAGACGTTGCAGTCGAGCGCCTCGTTGCGGGCACGGGTTTTAATCCACTCGCGCCGCCCGACGCCCTTGTTAAATTTCGTGACCTGCTTCTCCGCCGTCAGCTGCAGGAAATATTCGCGGTCGCGCTCCACCGGAAAATGGCAGTAGCCGACGCCAGGCTCGGTGATGCGCAGGCGGCCGTAGATCACTTCCTTCGCCGTATCGACGCCGATGGGATAGAGCCTGATCTTGTAGCGGTTGTTGCGTGTCGGTCTGCCGATAATCGGTTTCGCCGCCTGGCTCATGCCCTTGATGGCGAAAACGCCACGCATGGCGTATTTGCCACAGAAATCATAGACCATCTGCGTGTGATGCCCGCCTGAGTCGATGCAGGTGCAGGCGATGTTGAGAAACAGGCCGGTCTTGCTTTTGACCGGCTTCTGCAGATAGGCATCGAGTTCCTTCCACACCGTTTCCTGCGCTGGATCGCCGTAAAAGATTTTGTAATCGAGCGACCAGCTTTCCTCGCCGATGCCCCAACCTTTGACTTCCATTTCCAGCCGGTCGCCTTGCACGTCGACGCCAGCGGTGACCACCACCACGTCCTCCGGCGCTTCGTTGCCCCAGCTTTCCTTGCGGGTCAGCAGCGAATCGGCTTCGATGCTTTCACCGGCTTCTTCCCACGTTTCGCCCAGCGAGGTGTTCACCCATGTCTTAAGCGTTTCCGGCAGCTTTTTAGCCTTGAGGAAATCGGCCACCATCGTAGCGAAGGTCACCCACGGCGAATAGATTTCGTTGATGTGGAATCCGGCGATGCCGTCGAACGGCGCACCGGCGACCCATTTTCCAGACTTCAGCATCGTGACTTTGTCGGAGTCGCTGATGATGCAGCCGCTATGTTCACACACATAATGCGCCGTCTCTGCGCGGTGCCTGTCTTCGCCTTGTATCGTGTCGTCGCTATTCCAGCGCACCTGCTGCCAGCGCAGCACCTGATACTCGCCGCAATGCGGGCACGGCACATGGAACCGGCGCTGATCGCTTTGCTCAAACGCCGATTCGATTCGGCTGGCGCCCTTGATGGTGGGCGTCGACGTCAGCACCAGCTTGCGGTTCCAGAACGTGGCGCTACGCTTTTTGGCAAGATTTACCGGGTCGCCTTCCGTTCCGGCGCTGACCGGATAGCGGTCAACTTCGTCGCACAGCACCATGCGGATCGGGCGGCTTGCCAGTGATGCAGGAGAATTTGCGCCTGACATCGTAATGTGGCCGCCTGGAAAGCGCTTATGCAATAAAGTGTTGCCGCTGTCGCGTGAGCGTGGGTCTTTAACAAGTCCATGCAGCACGGAAGTATCGCGCAGCATGGGCGCGAAGCGATCCTTGCTCCAGGCTTCCGCCATTTCGAGCGTCGGCTGGAGGAGCAGGATCGGCGCGGGGTCAAGCTGTATATGGTAGCCGATGACATTGTTGATGATCTCCGTTTTGCCGATCTGCGCCGAGGACATGATGACGACGGTTTCGATCAGCGGATCGCCGACCGCATCCATCATCTCGCGCTGGTATGGCGCGCGATCGGTGTTCCATTTGCCCGGCTCGGCCGATGCTTCACTGCTCAAATAGCGGTAGCGATCCGCCCACTGGCTGATCAGGAGCGACGGTGGCGGTGCCGCCAGGCTCGCCGCTTTCTTCAAGATCGATATGGCTTTGTTGCTGCTCAGGGTCATAGCGCGATAGCTCACTTAATGCTTCGAACACCTGCGCCCGCAGACAGCCCTCAATCTCCGTGTAAGTTTTAAGCGACATCACCATTTGCGCGCAGCGCACCGGCAGTGCCAGCAGGCGCGAACGGAAAGATGCGACAAGTCCCGACCACAGTAATTCCACCTGCTCTGTAGCAAGCAGCTGGCCGTTCATGGCTTTGACTTCCAATTCCGTTTTATCGGCTTGTGCTTTGAGCAGCCTGGCGCGCTCGGCATAGGTGTCCTGCGGCTCGATATCGCCGCGGCCGGTCGCCCGATCCTGCAGGTATTTTATGTAGCCCTGCACGCAGGCGATCAGGTCGTAGCGACCCTTTTCCGCCTTGGGGATTACATTGTCGCGCGATAGCTGCTGTACCCGGCGTTCGGTAAGGTTGAACAGCTTGGCAAGCGTGGCGACGGGGACGCTTGGATTGGCCATAATTCGGACACACTTCGAGTCAAGTTAATAATCGCCATAATATATTGATAAATAATGCGAATTATCGCTTTTTCTAGTTGATAAAGCGTTCCTTCGGAGCATTATGAAAAGCGTCCACAGGGACATGATCAACAACCGAAAGGAGCCAAACCATGCAAAACCAAGCACAAACTACCAAAGAATACCTCGAAAGCATGCGCGCCATTGAAGCCATGATGAAGCGCCTAAGAAACGACAGCGCAAAAATGTTCACCGATAATCCAAAGACGGTGCATTGGGGTCATGTTGGTGACATGCGCCGCATCGAAATTAAGGTGAAAGAATTGTCCGACCTGGTGTTTCAGGAAGGTGAATACGCAAACTAAGGAGAACAGCCATGACCAACGAACTCAACAAACTTTTTACCAAAATCGCACAAGAGCATCTCAATTTTGAAACGCTGGAGGAACGCAAATGCGGCCTGGATTTCAAAGAGGTCGCAGTATGGACAGTCAAATCAGCACTCGAAGCCGCATACGAAGCTGGCAGGGCAAGTGCCAAACGGAAAGGAGAATGACAATGGAACGGACAAAATACAGCAAGCAAACTTATAGCTGGGGCGACCTGCGTACCTTACGCAAAGGCAACAGCTACACCTGCGTGATTCACCCTGAGCATCTGGTTGCAATCAACCGGCAGGAAGCCTTTACCGACGAACAGGGGATGCTCTGGCATCCGCAAATCGACGGCGACGCCGTCACGCTGCGGAGTGGCAATTACAGCTTCACCATGTCTTTAACCCAACTCAATGCCTAGCGAGGATGCCATGAATCTCAACGACCAACTATATGCCGTATTGCACGACCCGAAAGGCTCACGCACCTGGCAGGCGTTTTTCCGTGACGGGCGGTGCATTGTCATCGCGCCCGATTATTCCTTCCACAGCGTTCATCAATCCTCCGTCGTTGATGAAGACCGCCCTTATCTCGTCGACCTGTCCGGCGTTCCTGAGCCGGTGCTGGCCATATGCAGAGGCGTCCTGCGTGAAACCGTCGAATTCAGGTAGGCATCATCTCCTCAATTTTCTGAATCCTTTCGCCCAGCCAGCGCATCACCGGCACCGCCATGCTGTTGCCCAGCGCTTTGTATCGGTTGCCGTCCGCAGCCGGTTTGCCACGGAACGGCACCAGCGTATAATCATCCGAAAATCCCTGCAGCCTTTCGCATTCGCGCGGAGTCAGACGTCGCACGGCCATGTGCTGCAGCAGCGCCGGTTTGTTATTGCCGCCGCCGCCACCTTCAAGCGATGGCGCGGTTTCAACGTCGTAGCCTATGCCATGCGAGGCGGCGCTTTGTCCTGGTTTGAAAGCAGCGACGCCAGGCACAAAAGCTGTGCTGATTGTCGATGACGGGTCGCCCGCCATGCCGATGCCGCAGCCTTGGCGGTTTAGTTCATCCAGCTTTTCCGGGTCACGTCCGGCATTGCGCAGGTCAATGGGAATGGCCACGTCATGCATCACAATCGGCGGCTCGTGCTCTTTGGCGCGCAGCGTCGGGCAAACGGTGTCGCCCTTCATGGAACCATGCGGCGCCATGCCGGAGCGCGTATCGTAAGCGACGCCGTGCTGCGCGGATGACTGCAGCGTGTACATCGTATCGCCGTCATCACCGATGCCCACGCCGATGCTGGCGTCGGTGGTGGAAACGCCGGTGCGCTTGCCGATTTCCTGCAGCGGTATGGCAACCGCAATCTGTCCGCCGCCATTGGCGTGGCTATTATCATGTCCCATTGCGCGAAGCGTCGGCGCGTTCTCAGCGGCGTCGCCGCCACAATCCTTTGCAGAAAATGCGATGTAGGTGGATAGCTCGCCACCGGCCGTTACCGTTTTCGCCTGGTCTGCTTCCGTCACGTACATGCCGCCATCCGGCCTGTCCTTGCGCCTGCCATTGGCATCGCAGAAGGTGACGTTATAAGCCTTCGCCGGTACGAACAATTCAGCGCCATTAAGCGCATGCTGGTTTTCCAGTCCCATTTTATCGCCGTAATGTGCGTTCAATGTGCTGGCAATATCCGCAGGCCACTTACGCGTAACCAGCGGCGTGCCGCGTCCGGTGCCGTCTTCGCTGGCGTCGAAGCCATCGGCGCGCAGGGAATGTGCTACCTGCATGTATCCTGCGGCGGCATAATCGGGGCTGTTTTTCCAACTACCGCTTCCAGCGCCGCTTTTAAGTGTTCCGGCAATGTTTTGCCGCGCTTCTCTGCTCGGCGTAATATCCCCGCGCAGGCTTTCGCGCTCAAATAATACTGCCGCGGCAGGTCGCCAGTCTCCAAGATATCCGACAACGAACACACGGCGGCGGCGCTGTGGCACTCCGAAATATTGAGCGTCAAGAATCCGGTAGGCGAACCCATACCCGCATTCTGCCAGCCCGCCGAGGAAGGAGCCAAACGTCCGTCCTCCGTCAATCGACAGCACTCCGGGAACATTTTCCCAAACCAGCCAGCGTGGGCGTGACCTTTGAGCCAGGCGTATAAATTCAAGGGTAAGGTTCCCTCGATCGTCATCAAGTCCTTTTCGAAGTCCGGCGATGCTGAA
>JAGWIM010000012.1 GCA_028873525.1 Pseudomonadota bacterium | reverse complement strand
GAAGCGGCCGGGGAAAAGTATCAGCGGCAGTTCATCGGGCAGCCGCCAGGATTTCGCTAATTCAATCATCCGCTGCGGCGAATGGCCGAAGGGATTGAACAGCCTGAGATCGATGCCGCGATGGATGACGCGCAACCGCTCAGGGTCGATGTCATAATGGGCGCGGATATGCTCGGCGATGAACTGCGAGATGGCAATGACGCGCTCGCCGCGCGTCATGATGCTATTATACCAGCGCTTGCCGACGCCCTTCAGGCCGTAGGTGCCGTGAAAGGTGGTGACAAAATGGCAGCCGGTCCTGCGCGCGGCGCGCCAGGCGCTCCAAGCCGGCGCGCGCGACCGTGCATGCACGATATCGACCTGGTGCTGGCGTATCAGCCGTGCCAGCCGTCCGGCGTTGAGCCAGATGGCCAGCGGCGATTTTTTGTCGAGCGGCAGGGTGACGTGCGTTGCACCGCAGGCGGCAAGCTGGCTGGCCATGGGGCCGCCGGACGAAACGACGACCGCCTTGCCGCCGGCCATGACGATGGCGCGCGCGACTTCTATAGTGCCGCGTTCAACGCCACCGCTGTGCAGGCTGGGCAATACTTGCAAAATAACCGGCGGTTTGTGGAAGGCGAAGGAAACGGTTCCAGTTTGCGTTTGCATGAAATATCTTGTAAAAGATAAAGGTAAAAATGGTCTAAAGATGATTGCGCAACCCGTCAAGAACGAAACCGAAACCCAACCTTCCTTTCTCGAACTTTCTGAAGGAAGGCGTCTCGCCTATTGCCTGACGCCGGGGTCGCTGCCGGGCATCGTGTTTTTCGGCGGCTTCAAATCCGACATGAACGGCGCCAAGGCTAGGGCGCTGGAAAGTTTCTGCCGTGAGGAAGGCATACGCTTTCTGCGCTTCGATTACAGCGGACATGGAAAATCGACCGGCACCTTCCTGCAGGGCAGCATCACCCAATGGCGGCAGGATGCGCTCGACGCGCTCGACCGCCTGGCTGACGGCCAGCATATCCTGGTCGGTTCCAGCATGGGCGCCTGGATTATGCTGCTGGCGGCGCTGGCGCGCGCCGAAAAGGTGGCCGGGCTGGTGGGACTGGCGGCGGCGCCGGATTTCACCGAGCGGCTTATCTGGCAGCAATTCACCCCGCAGCAGAAAAAGCAGATGGAAGAGGAAGGCGTCGTCCGCCTGCCTTCGTGCGACGGCGGCGAACCTTATCCCGTCACCCGCGCCTTGATCGAGGATGGGCGCAGACACCTGCTGCTCGATAATCCCATTCCCCTCGACGTGCCGGTGCGCCTTATTCACGGTATGCAGGATTCCGACGTGCCCTGGCGCATGTCGCTGTCGCTGATGGATCGCCTGCGCACGAGCGACATTTCGCTGGAACTGATAAAAGACGGCGATCATCGTCTGTCATACCCGAGCCAACTGGCGCTGATGTACCGCACCGTGGCTGAACTTTTCCTGCTGGCCAGAGCCAGAAAGAAATCTTTTGCCAGCGAAGAAATTTAACGTTAGACACTCCTATCAAAACTATGCCGAAACCTATCAGCCGTCCCAGAAACCCCTGCTTTTCCTCCGGCCCGTGCGCCAAGCGCCCCGGCTGGTCGACCGACCTGCTGCGCGGCGCAGCCGTTGGCCTGTCGCACCGTGGCAAGCGCGGCAAGGCCAAGCTGGCCGAAGTCATCGACCGCAGCCGTAAGATCCTTGGGCTTCCGGAGAATTACCTGCTTGGCATCGTGCCCGCATCGGATACCGGCGCCGTGGAGATGGCGCTGTGGTCGCTGCTCGGCGCGCGCGGCGTGGACGTGCTGGCATGGGAGAGCTTCGGCGCCGGCTGGGCGTCTGATTGCAAAAACCAGCTCAAGCTCAAGGATTTGAACGTGCACAAGGCCGATTACGGCAAGCTGCCGGATTTGAGCAAAGCGCACTGGAATAATGATGTGGTATTTACCTGGAACGGCACCACTTCCGGCGTGCGTGTTCCCAACGGCGACTGGATTGCCGCTGACCGGCAGGGACTCTCGATTTGCGATGCCACCTCGGCGGCCTTTGCGATGAATTTGCCATGGGACAAGCTGGATGTAGTTACCTGGTCGTGGCAGAAAGTGCTGGGCGGCGAAGCGGCGCACGGCATGGTTGCGCTTAGCCCGCGCGCCGTGGAACGGCTCCTCAGCTATACGCCGGCCTGGCCGTTGCCCAAGATTTTCCAGATGACCAAAGGCGGCAAGCTGATGGAAGGGATATTCAGGGGCGAAACCATCAACACGCCCTCCATGCTCTGCGTCGAGGATGCGCTGGACGGTCTCAAATGGGGTGAGGCGAATGGCGGACTGGCCGGGCTGATAAAACGCTCGGAAGCCAACCTCAAAGCTGTCGAGCAATGGGTGGCGAAATCACCGTGGGTGGCGTTTCTGGCGGAAGACGCGGCCACGCGCTCCAGCACTTCCATCTGCCTGAAAATCGTTGACCCGTGGTTTACCGCGCTTGCGCCGGAAGCTCAGGGAGAAACAGCCAAAAAGATTGCGGCGGCGCTGGAAAAGGAAAACGTCGCCTTCGACATCGGCGCTTACCGCGACGCCCCGCCGGGACTTCGCCTCTGGGGCGGCGCCACCGTCGAAACCGCCGACTTAAACGCCATTTTCCCGTGGATTGAGTGGAGTTGGAACGAAGTTAAAAACAGTGCAGTAAAGGCAGCGTAACGTGAGGAGAAAATTATGACTAAAAAGCAACTTGGGTACTGTGAAAACGGGCTTGAAATCACTCAGTGATGAAGGCCAGATCGCTTCCCCAAAAGAAATTGCTGATTTATTGCGCCAGCTTGCTGATGATCTGAATAGAAGCGCAGAAAAATAAAGTGATTTAAAAGGATAAAAAATGTCCCGCGTACTCATAGCCGATAAACTCTCCCCGCAAGCCATTGACGTGTTCAAGCGGAAAGGCGTCGAGGCCGACGTCAAAACCGGCCTGCCGCCGGAAGAACTGCTCAAAATCATCGGCGAGTATGAAGGCATCGCCGTGCGCTCGGCGACAAAAGTCACTGCCGAGGTTATCAGGGCTGGAGGAAAGTTAAAAGTTATCGGCCGCGCCGGCATCGGCGTCGATAATGTTGATGTACCGGCGGCCACCGCGCAGGGCATCGTCGTGATGAACACGCCGTTCGGCAATTCGGTTACCACCGCCGAACATGCGATCTCGCTGATGATGGCGCTGGCGCGGCAGATCCCGCAGGCCAACGCCTCCACCCACGCCGGCAAATGGGAAAAAAGCGGCTTCATGGGCATGGAGTTGGCGGGCAAGACGCTGGGACTCATCGGCTGCGGCAATATCGGTTCCATCGTAGCCGATCGCGCGCAGGGGCTGAAAATGAGAGTCATCGCCTACGACCCCTATCTCTCCAAGGAACGCGCCGACGCCATCCAGGTGGAAAAAGTCGAGCTGGATTCGCTGTTCGAGCGCGCCGACATCGTCAGCCTGCACACGCCGCTGACCGAGACCACCCGCCACATCATTAACAAGAACACGCTGGCCATGTGCAAAAAGGGCGTGCGTATCGTCAACTGCGCGCGCGGCGGGCTGATTGATGAAGCGGCGCTCAAAGACGCCATCGAATCGGGGCAGATAGCGGGAGCGGCGCTCGACGTGTTCGAGGAAGAGCCGGCTAAGAAAAATCCGCTGTTCGGCATGAAGGATGTCATCTGCACGCCGCACCTCGGCGCCTCCACCGCCGAAGCGCAGGAAAACGTCGCCGTGCAGGTCGCCGAGCAAATGGCGGATTACCTTGTCAGCGGCGCCGTCACCAATGCGCTGAATATTCCCTCTATGTCGGTGGAGGATGCGGCAAAGTTGAAGCCCTACCTGCTGCTGGCCGACTGGCTCGGCAGCTTCGCCGGGCAGATGACGGAAACCGGCCTCAAAGCGGTGAAGATTGATTACGAAGGCAAGGCGGCGAGCCTCAACACCAAGCCGCTGACGGCGGTGGCGCTGAAAGGCCTGCTGGCGCCGCTGGTCGAAGGCGCGAACATGGTCAATGCGCCGGTCATCGCCAGGGAGCGCGGTATCGGCGTCAGCGCTACCAGTCATGAGCGCAGCGGCGATTACCAGGCGCTGATCCGTATCACCGTTGAGACCGATCGCCGCGCCCGCACCGTCGCCGGCACGTTATTCGAGGGGAGGCCGCGCATCGTCGAGGTCGGCGGCGTCAAGCTGGAAGCCGGACTGGGGGCGCATATGCTGTATGTAAACAATGACGACAAGCCCGGTTTCATCGGCGCGCTGGGCACTGTTCTCGGCAAGGCCGGCATCAACATCGCCAATTTCCATCTGGGACGTAACGATTCGCACGAGGCGGTTGCCCTGGTTGAAATAGACCAGCCGGTATCGGCGGAATTACTGGCCGAAATCGCCAAAGTGCCTAGCGTGCGGCAGGTGAAGGCACTGGTGTTTTAGCGTCATCTTCGCGAGTCTCGGTTGAGGATGCGCTTCGCATCACTCCATATACTGCCCGCCGTTCACCGATAAGGTTTCGCCGGTGATAAAACCGGCGGCGTCATCGGCGAGGAACAACACGGCGCGGGCAACTTCCTCCGGCTCGCCGAGCCGCCCCACGGGGATGCCCGCCACTATGCCTTTCATCACCTCTTCCTTGACGGCTTTCACCATGTCGGTGGCGATGTAGCCCGGCGCGATGGCGTTGACGGTGATGCCGCGCGAGGCGGTCTCGCGCGCCAACGCCTTGGTGAAACCGAGGATGCCGGCCTTGGCGGCGGAATAGTTGGTCTGTCCGAACTGGCCGAGCTGGCCGTTCATCGAACTGATGTTGATAATGCGTCCGAATTTCTTGTCGCGCATGGAATCGAGTACTGCCTTGCTCATGTAAAAACACGAATTGAGGTTGGTCGCGATAACCGTATCCCAGTTTTCCGGCGGCATCTTGTGCATGGCGGAATCCTTGGTGATGCCGGCGTTGTTTACCAGCACTTCCACGTTGCCGCCGAGATCTGCTTCCACTTTGGCGATGCCGTTTGCGCAGGCTTTCAAATCGCTGATGTCCCATTTATAGGCGGGGATGCCGGTAACCTTGGTGAATTCCCTGGCCACGTCATCGCGGCTGGCATAATTCGCCGCCACCTTATAGCCTGCGTTTTTAAGCGCGATGGAAATCGCTGCGCCGATGCCGCGCGTTCCGCCGGTGACGAGTGCAATGCGTGTCATCTTTATCTCTCCACGCACATCGCCACGCCCATGCCGCCGCCGATGCACAGCGTCGCTAATCCCCTCTTCGCATCGCGCTCCTGCATGGAGTAAAGCAGCGTGGTCAGGACGCGCGCGCCCGAAGCGCCGACCGGATGCCCCAGCGCAATCGCGCCGCCATTGACATTGACATTGCTCAAATCCCAGCCCAGGTCGCGGTTGACGGCGATGGCCTGCGCCGCAAAGGCCTCGTTGGCTTCAATTAAATCCAAATCACCCACTTTCCATCCCGCTTTTTCCAGCGCCCTGCGCGTGGCGGGAATAGGACCGGTGCCCATGATGGCCGGATCGACGCCGGCATGTGCCCATGCCTTAATGGCCGCCATCGGCTTCAGGCCGCGCTTATTCGCATCAGCCCTTGTCATCAGCATCACCACGGCCGCGCCGTCGTTAATGCCGGAAGCATTGCCCGCCGTTACCGTACCTTCTTTTTCGAAGGCAGGTCTCAGCTTGGCGAGACCTTCCAGCGTCGTGTCGGCGCGCGGGCATTCGTCGGTATCCACTGTCACATCGCCCTTCTTGCCCTTGATGACAACCGGCGCAATCTGATCTTTGAATTTGCCTTCTTTGATTGCTGCCGAGGCCTTCTGCTGCGATGCGAGGGCGAACTTGTCCTGTTCCTCGCGCGTGATGCCGAATTTCCTGGCGACATTCTCCGCCGTGACGCCCATATGCACGTTTTGGAACGGATCGACCAACGCATCATAGAGCATGGTGTCCTGCATAGTGGCAGGCCCCATTTTCACGCCGGAACGTAACGGAACGGCATGTGGCGCCTGGCTCATGCTTTCCTGCCCGCCAGCGATGACGACGGAACTATCGCCATTCTTGATCGCTTGAAACCCAAGGCACACCGCGCGCAAGCCGGAGCCGCACAACTGGTTCATCCCCCAGGCCGGGGTTTCCTTGGGGATGCCCGCCGCCAGCGATGCGATACGCGCCGGGTTCGGACCGCAATGCGCGGTCAGAATCTGGCCAAGGATAACTTCCGAAATATCGGCAGCGGAAACACTGGTGCGCTTCAGCGTTTCGCGCAGCACGGTTTCACCCAGCATATGTGCGGGCAGCGAACTGAGTGCGCCGTTGAAAGCGCCGATGGCGGTACGCACCGCACTCACGATAACTACATCGTTGTCAGAGGTCATGAAATTCTCCCGTAATAATAGAAAACCTGTATGTAGGGAGCCGAGGGAAGAATGTCCAGTAAATTTACTGTAAAAACGACGAGTTTATGCTGCGGTGCAGTAAATCCACCCCCGTTGTCTTATTCACCTGCCATACCAGGACTTCGCAGATGGCAGGCTTTAATCTCGACGTGACACCGGATCATTACCCCCACCGTCATAGAAAAACCATACCGCTAAAGTGCCTCATGCGTTCCATCGCAGAACGGTTTGCCCTTGGTTTTCTTGCAGCCACACAGCCAGACGGTTTCGGTTTTCGGCGCTTTCCACACGGTGGGCGTCAGGCCGGTGTCTTTATGCGATCCGTCGCAGAACGGCTGTTTCTGGCTGCGCCCGCAGGCGCACCAGGCATAATTTTTTCCTTCGGTGACTTCGACCGGATAGGGTGATTTCTGCGCGATGCGGGGACTGCTCATAATCCGGCCACCCTCGTAGCCAGATACTTCGTCGGATCAACCGGCTGTTTGCCGTCGCGGATGGCGAAATGCAGCTGCGGTTCGCGGACATTGCCGCTGGTGCCGACATAACCGATGATATCGCCCTGCTTGACGCGAGCGTATTTATCCACCGTAACGCGGCCTAGATGCGCGTAGGCTGTGGTTTTGTCGCCGGTGTGTTTGATGAGCACCATATTACCGTAACCAGCCAGTTCGTTGCCGACATAGACCACTTCGCCGTCGGCCGCCGCCCAGACTGGTTCGCCATCATCGGCGGCGATGTTAATGCCGTCATTGACGAAGCCGTGCCCCTTGGGACCGAAGCCGGAGATAATATGACGGCTGTCCACCGGCCATATGAAGTTGCTGGCCACCTCTGTTTCAGGCGCATGTCCGGCTCGATTGTTGCCGGCAACGTTGCGGGACGGCCACGCCGCGCCTTTCTGCGTTGACGCGGCGTCGCTGAAATGCGGACGGTGTGTCCATGGATTGATGGGATTGTCGGTTTGCGCCGATGCCTCACCTAACGGTAAAGCAAGAGATTTTGACGGCGGCATGAGGTCGCTGGAAGCAATAGGTTCAGCCGGTGCGGCCGCCGCCATCACGCTGATGCCGCCGGTCGTATAGCTCGGCACGGTATTCCGGTCACCCGCCGCGTAGACCACGCCGTTGCGGCCATAAACGTTCTGTCCCCGCAGATCAACCGGCGCCGGCGCCTGTGCGCAGGCGGCGGTGAAAAAAGCGGTCATTAAAAAAACACCGGTACGGTGAAACATGGCGACACTCCCCCACTATGATTATAGTGCCGATCTAGCAGAGTATAGTTAAAAAAACGTAAAGAAAAATCGCTTTCACCCCTCCACCAGCGGTACGAACCGCACGTTCATCAGGTGTTGCGTCGTCACCTGGCCGGCCTCATCCTTGCAGACTTTCAACAATATCTGCTCGGCGACGCTTTTCCCTACCGGCAGTACCATCACCCCACCCGGTGTGAGTTGTTCCAGCAATATCGCCGGGATTTCTCCGGCCGCCGCGGTAACGATAATGCGTTCGAACGGCGCCGCTTCTTTCCAACCCTTCGAACCGTCGCCATATTTGGTAACGATATTGTTGAGTTTCAGTTCCTTGAATCGTGTTTCAGCCTGCGCAAGCAACTCGCGGTGCCGCTCGATGGTATAAACGCGCCGCGTCAGACGGGAGAGAATCGCCGTCTGGTAGCCCGATCCGGTGCCGATTTCCAGCACGCGCATCCGTGGCTCTACTGCCAGCGCCCAGGTCATCCACGCCACCACCGTCGGCTGGCTGATGGTTTGGCTGCAGGCGATGGGCAATGCCGTATCGTCCCAGGCATGTTCGGTGAATGTTTCTTCGACGAACCGCTCGCGCGGCACGTTCTCTATGGCCGAAAGAACATGCGTATCGCTGATACCGCTGTTGCGTAGTTGCATCAACAGGCGGATACGGTTGGATGCCTCATCGATAGTAACCGGATGGGCGGGAGCGTGATGATAACTGCGGCGGTGCTTTTTGTGGCTCACGGGATACCGATGGTGAAAGTCAGTTGCTACTGGTAGCGGGGAATAATTAAAATAGGTTTAATACCGCTTTTATACGGGGCTGTTTTTTAAAATTGTCGATATTGCGAGCCGGCATCCGGCCTTCGCCGGTATGACGAAAACAAACCCCTGCAACGAATGCGGGGTTTCAAGAATCCTCCCGCACCAACACCTCCCGCTTGCCGACATGGTTGGCCGGGCCGACGATGCCGTCGCGCTCCATTTGATCAATGATGCTGGCGGCGCGGTTATAGCCGATGCGCAGGCAGCGCTGGACGTAACTCGTTGAGGCCTTGCGGTCGCGGGTGACGATGGAAACCGCCTGATCGTACATTGCGTCTTTCTCGCCACCCTCGGCGAACGCGCCTTCTTCTTCCTCGTCGCGCGTAACGTCTTCAAGGTAGCTTGGCTGCCCCTGCGCGCGCAGATGACCTGCGACCTGCTCGACTTCCTTGTCGGAGACGAAGGGGCCGTGCACGCGCGTGATGCGACCGCCGCCGGCCATGTAGAGCATGTCGCCCTGCCCCAACAATTGCTCGGCGCCCTGGTCGCCCAATATGGTGCGCGAATCAATGCGCGACGTGACCTGGAAGGAAATGCGCGTCGGGAAGTTGGCCTTGATGACGCCTGTGATGACATCGACGCTGGGGCGCTGCGTCGCCATGATGATATGGATGCCGGCGGCGCGCGCCATCTGCGCCAGGCGTTGGATGGAGGACTCGATCTCCTTGCCGGAGACAATCATCAAATCGGCCATTTCGTCCACCACGACGACAATGAACGGCAGTTCCACCATCTCCAGCGGCTGCTCTTCGATAATAGGTTCGCCGGTATCGGGGTTGAAGCCGGTCTGCACGGTGCGCATAAGCTGGCTGCCGCGTGACTTGGCCTCGCGGATTTTTTTGTTGTAGCCCTCGATATTACGCACGCCGAGATTGCTCATCAGCCGGTAACGGTTTTCCATTTCCTTGACCGTCCATTTGAGCGCCACCACCGCCTTGCCCGGTTCGGTAACGACCGGCGCCAGCAGGTGCGGGATGCCTTCATAGACCGAGAGTTCCAGCATCTTGGGATCGATCATGATGAATTTGCATTCGTCGGGCGTGAGCCGGTACACGAGCGACATAATCATCGTGTTGATGGCGACCGATTTGCCGGAGCCGGTGGTGCCGGCTACCAGCAGGTGCGGCATCCGCGCCAAATCCACGATAATCGGCTGGCCGCTGATGTCCTTGCCGAGAGCCAGCGGCAGCTTGGCTTCGTCGGTATCGAACGTGTCGCTCTCCAGCATCTCGCGCAGATACACGGTTTCGCGGTTGGAATTGGGCAGTTCGACGCCGATGGCGTTGCGCCCCGGAATCACCGCGATGCGTGCCGAGATGGCGCTCATCGAGCGGGCAATGTCGTCAGCGAGGCCGATGACGCGCGATGTCTTGGTGCCGGCGGCGGGTTCCAGTTCATAGAGCGTGACGACCGGGCCGGGGCGGATTTCCACAATGGTGCCGTTGACGCCGAAATCCTGCAACACGGTTTCAAGCAGTTTGGCGTTTTGCGTCAGCGAAGTTTCCGACAGCATATTTTTGCGGCTTTTGGGCATGACATGCAGCAACCTGATCGGCGGCAGTTCGTAATCACCCTGCGACAGCGGCAGGCTGACCTGCGCCTTGGGCGCGGCGCGCGGCAATTTTTCGGTGGGCTTGCCGTTCTTTTTGCTGACGCGCGGCTCCCGCCTCGGCGCTTCAATTTCATCTTCCTCCTCTTCGCCTTTCCAGAATTTCAACCGCGCGCGCCATGAAGTTCTGTCATCCTCCGTGTCCCCGCCGTCGCGCCAGCGGCCACGAGGGATAACGACCGCAGCCAGGCCGCCGACGAAAAACAACGCATGCCGCGCGCCGCGCCCGAAGGTCTTCCACTCGCTCCAGCTCATGCCGAAGGCCAGCGACGCCGTCACCAGCATAATGGCGCCCAGAAAGGCATCAAACAAGCTGCTCTTGAGCGGCTGGTAGAGCAGGTTATCGTGCAGCGTGCGGCCAATGGCGCCGCCCAGGCCGCTATTAATCGGCCAGGACAGCGGCGGTTCGGCCAGCGACAACAGCGAGCAGGCCAGCACCAGCGAGATAATCAATAACGAAAAGCGTAGCCAGAGATAAGGCACGCGCCGGCCGCGCAGCATCTTGACGCCCCAGGCGGCGGGCACCAGCACGAGCAGGCCGCTCGCAAGGCCAAGCACTTGCAATGTGACGTCGGCGATCCATGCGCCGGCATGGCCGCCGGCATTGGTCACCGGGTTGCTGGTGATGCTGTCGGGCGACGGGTCGGCCTGGTTATACGTTGTCAGGCACAGCAGCAGGTACGCCGCCAGAACGAACAACCCGGTGCCGGCCAGCGTGACCAGCGGGTGACGGGACTCGTCGCCAGGCAGGGAGCGGGTGGAGGTTCTGGCCATGAGTCATTCATCGCTGGTTATAAACACTACGTGAAGACTATAGACTATCGCCCGGCAACTAGACAACTGGCAACTGTTAACTTTTTAGCTTGCACCCTCCATTCTCTTATCCCATACTCCGTTGAGGCTGGTGGTGGGCAACGCGCCCGCAAACCCGGTCAGGTCCGAAAGGAAGCAGCCGTAGCGGGGTCGCGTTGGGTCGCCGCCAGTCATCATCCCCGCATAAGCCCGCATAGCGGACGCATTACGGGGTCCGGTTTAGGTAAAATTTTGTATTATGGTTGTGATTGATAATGTCAAAAAGCAGCACATATATTGACCAGACCCCGCAACAAGTGCGGGGGTAAGTAATGGAATATCGCGTCCTCGCCCGCAAATACCGCCCCGCCACGTTCGATGATCTTATCGGGCAGGAGGCGTTAGTCAGAACACTTTCTAACGCCATCAAAACCGGCAGAATTGCTCACGCTTTCCTGCTTACCGGCATCCGGGGAGTGGGTAAAACGACAACGGCGCGCATCATTGCCCGTGCGCTCGATTGTGAAAAGGGACCGACGATCAATCCCTGCGGCGTCTGCACCCATTGTAAAATGATTGCTGAAGACCGGCATGTTGATGTGCTGGAAATGGACGCCGCCAGCCATACCGGCGTTGATGACATGCGTGACCTGATCGACGCGGCGCATTATCTGCCGGGGTCGGCGCGTTACAAGGTTTACATCATCGACGAGGTGCACATGCTCTCGACCAACGCCTTCAACGCGTTGCTCAAAACGCTCGAGGAGCCGCCTCCCCACGTTAAATTTGTCTTCGCCACCACTGAGGCGCGCAAGATTCCCGTCACCATTCTCTCGCGCTGTCAGCGGTTCGACCTCAAGCGTGTGAGCCAGGAAACGCTGGCGGCGCATCTGGAGAAAATCGCCGCCAAGGAAAATATTGCTATCGAAAATCCGGCGGCGGCGTTGATTGCCGCCAATGCCGAAGGCTCGGTGCGCGACGGCTTGTCGCTGCTCGACCAGGCGATTGCAAAAGCCGATGGGCAGGGAATTACTGAAACGCTGGTGCGCCAGATGATCGGCGCGTCCGACAAGGCGGCGACGTTCCGGCTGCTGGAAATTTTGCTGGGGGGCGACATCTCTGGCGCGTTGGCCGCGCTTGCCGCGCAGTATCAGGAAGGCGCCGATCCGCTGCTCATCGTGCAGGACGCGCTGGAAGTGACGCATTTGATTACACGCGCTAAAGTCGTTCCTGCCGCGCTGTCCGATGTGTCGCTTTCCGAGCGGGACCGCGCCGGCGCGAAAAAAATGGCGGATACGCTGCCGATGGCGCAGATTGCCCGCCTGTGGCAAATGTTGCTGAAGGGCATCGACGAAGTGCGCGCTGCGCCACAACCGCCGGCGGCGCTGGAAATGTTGCTGGTGCGCATCGCCTACGCGGCTCAGCTTCCGACACCGGCGGAGGTGATTCGTACTTTCCCCTCCCCCGTTTCGGGGGGGGGGTCCGGGAGGGAGCAGGTGAACGCAACCGTTGCGCAAGTGACGCCCCCACCCCACCCCTCCCCCCTGCAGGGGGAGGGGGTTAACAGCTTTTCCGACGTCGTCGCCCTGTTCGAGCAGAAGCGGGAGGCGTGGCTCTATGCGCATTTGAAGCAGGATGCGCGGCTGGTATCGTTCGCTCCGGGGAAAATCGAAATTCGCCTGACCTCGCCGCAGCCGCGCGATTTTACCACGCGTGTCGCCAACTGCCTTACCGAATGGACGGGAGAGAAATGGGCGGTGATCCTGTCGGAAGCGGAAGGCGCACCCAGCCTGCACGAGCAGGAACAGGCGCGTAAGGAAAAGCGGTTGGTGGACGCCTCGGCGCACCCGCTGGTGGCGGGCGTGCTGGAGCAGTTTCCCGGTGCCAGGGTGGTGGGGGTGAAGGAGGCAGTGTAAATCCTCCGAATCGCGTTAGCGATTGCACGAGATCTTTTCAATAATGGACGAGATTCTGTGCAGCGCTTTCGGCGCTCACAGGGTTGAAACAAGGAGAACACAAATGAACCTGCAGAAAATGATGCAACAGGCACAACAGATGCAACAAAAGCTGGCCGACATGCAGGCCAGGCTTGAAGCCGAGGAAACCGAGGGCAGTGCCGGTGGCGGGCTGGTCAAGCTGCGCTTAAACGGAAAGCGCACGCTGCTGAATGTCAGCATCGACGATAGCCTGATGAGACATGAAGAAAAAGAAGTGCTGGAGGATCTGCTGGTGGCAGCGCATAACGACGCCTGCGGAAAAATCGAATCCAGCGCCTCGCAGAAAATGAGCGCGATGACCAGCGGGCTGAATCTTCCGCCGGGATTGAAGCTGCCCTTTTGAAAATGTGTTTCGCGTTCTGTGTTCTGCGAAGTAATTTGATTTATACAGCACTGAACACGGAGCGCTGACCACGAAACACGATCTTATGTCCCATTCCGACCTCGACGAACTCATCCGGTTATTCTCCAGGCTGCCCGGCCTGGGACCGCGATCGGCGCGGCGCGCCGTGTTGCACCTCAT
The DNA here is from genome assembly GCA_028873525.1 of Pseudomonadota bacterium. Taxonomy (GTDB): domain Bacteria; phylum Pseudomonadota; class Alphaproteobacteria; order Rickettsiales; family SXRF01; genus JABDCD01. Next base: position 18,216 of record JAGWIM010000012.1, on the reverse strand, counting down.
CCGCCAGAAGGAACCGCTGATGGCACCCCTGGCAACAGCCATAGGCCGCACGATGGACACCATCCGCACCTGCTCCGCCTGCGGCAACCTCGATACGCACGACCCCTGCGCCATCTGCGCCGATGCGCGGCGTGACGTATCGGTGATTTGCGTGGTGGAGGATCTGGCGGATTTATGGGCAATTGAGCGCTGCCACTTATATAAAGGGCGGTATCATGTACTGGGGGGCACGTTGTCGGCGCTTGACGGGCGCAGCCCGGCGCAACTCAACATCGAGCCGCTGATTGCGCGTGCCGCCGCCGAGGCGGTGAAGGAGATCATCCTTGCCACCAACGCCACCATCGAAGGCCAGACGACGGCGCATTACCTTTCGACGCGGCTGGAAGGCTGCAACGTTCGAATCTCGCGGCTGGCGCAGGGGATTCCAATGGGCGGCGAACTGGATTATCTTGACGATGGCACACTGGGCGCGGCACTGAAAGCAAGATTGCCGGCATGACGATGCTTGCTGATAAATTCATTCCGCTTTCCACCGCCCTGCGCGAAACGCTGTCGCGCGGCTATTCGGTCAAAACCTTCGGGCAGGATGCGCTGGCGGCGCTCATCGTATCGATGGTGGCGCTTCCGCTTTCGATGGCGCTGGCGATTGCCGTCGGTCTGCCGCCGCAATACGGGCTTTATACCGCCATCGTTGCCGGCATCACCGTGCCGTTGCTCGGTGGATCGGTGACGCAGGTCAGCGGCCCAACGGCGGCGTTCGTCGTCATCCTCGCGCCGCTGGTGACGCAGTTCGGCCTGCGCGGCATCATCCTTGCCGAGATGATGGCCGGCGTCATGCTGCTCATGCTGGCCTGGGCGCGGCTGGGGAAATTCATCAACTTCGTGCCATACCCGGTGAGCACAGGATTTACGGCGGCCATCGCCGTTGTGCTCGGCACGCTGTCGCTCAATGACCTGCTTGGCCTCGGCGTGGAAAAATTGCAGGGATCATACATTGATAAAGTGATACTGCTGGCAAGCCACGTGCCGGGTCTGCGCTGGCCGGAAGCCTGCATCGGCTTGTTGAGTCTTGTCATCATGTTTACCGGCAAACGCATTACTTCCAAAGTGCCTTCGGTGGTGCTCGGCATCGGCGCGGGGACGCTGCTTGCCATGATTTTCCAGCACACGGGCATCAGTGTGGCAACGCTCGGAAACCAGTTCAGCTATGAGGTGGGCGGCATAACCGGCCACGGCATTCCGCCCTTTCCGCCGTCATTCCATTTCTTCTCCAGCAAGGGGTTTTTCGCCTGGCCGACCTATCTCGAACTCAAAACGCTGATGATGCCGGCCTTCGTAATTGCCGTGCTGGCGGCGCTGGAATCGCTGCTGTCGGCGACGGTATCCGACGGCATGGCGCGCACGCGACATAACCCCAATGCCGAGCTGGCGGCCCTCGGAATCGGTAATATTCTCTGCGGCTTCGCCTCCGGCATCCCGGCCACCGGTGCCATCGCCCGCACCACCACGAATATCAAGAGCGGTGGGAAAACGCCGCTGGCTTCCTCGATGCACGCCGTGCTCATCATGCTCTACGTGCTGGCGCTAGCGCCGGTGATCGACCGCATTCCGATGGCGTCGCTGGCGGCGCTGCTGGTGCTGACAGCGTATAATATGTCGCATTACCGGCAGTTCTACCGCATCCTCACCATCGCGCCGCGGCAGGATATTATCGTGTTGCTCGTTTGTTTCGGGTTGACGGTATTCATCGACATGGTGGCGGGCGTGTCGGTGGGCATTGGATTGGCGGCGCTGCTTTTCATCCAACGCATGTCGGCGATTACCGAAGGGCAGGTGCACGAGACAATTGAGGCGGGATCGCTGCCGCCCAATGTGCTGCTTTACCGCATTTCCGGGCCGCTGTTTTTTGCCACCGTCGAGCGTACGCTCGACCGCACGGCGTTTTTGCGCAACCATATCGATACGCTTATCTTCGATTTACGCGAGGTGCCGCTGATCGATATGACCGGCCTGGTGGCGCTGAAGAATCTGCTGACCGGCGACGCACTGTCCGGGAAAAAAGTGGTGCTGTGCGGCAGGCCGGACATTTTACATAAGATCATGCAAAAACTGGCCAGTGAGAAGCAGATCAATGTCAGGATGGCGGCCAGTGTGGAGGAGGCGCTGGCGGGGCTTACGCCTACAGCTTCAGCCGTTTGAAGATGGCCTCCGGGATATGCCGGATGATGAGCATAATAACCCGCCAGAACCACGGCACATAAATCACGTTTTTCTTTTTCTCCATCGCCGCGATGATTTTTTCCGCCACGCATTCGCGGCTGGCGATGAGCAGGCCGGAAAATATACCTTTCATGCCCCAGGTCATCGGCGTATCCACAAAACCCGGTTTAACGGTCATCACATGTACGCCGGTTCCGGCATAGCGCGCGCGTAAGGAGGAGGCGGAGGCGGTGAGCGCCGCTTTTGCGCTGCCGTAGGCGATATATCCCCGCCGCCCGCGATCGCCGGCGACGGAGGAGATGATAGCGATGCAATGATATTCCCCTCCCCTTTGCGGGGGAAGGTTGAGGGGGGGGGTATTTTTTGCTGGTTCACCCCCACCCTGGCCATCCCCCATCGAGGGGGAGAGAGAAAAATATGCGGCGGCGGCGACAGCTATTTGCGAGGGCAGTATATAGTTTATCCGCGCAACGTGGGCGAAATCGGCGAAGTCGTTCGGATCGCCATTCCCCATGTCGCCGGCGGCGATAATGACGCTGTCGAAGCCGCCGGCCCCGGCGATGAATAAATCCGGCGAAAAATCAGGCGCCGCCAGGTCGGCAAAAAGCGTTATGCAGCGGGTAGAAAACCGTGCCGCGAGGTCGGCGGCAAGCAAGGCCAGTTCCTCCCTGTCACGCCCGGCGAGAATCAGCGAGTGGCCTTTTTTCGCCAGTCTCCGGCACAGCGCCTCGGCCAGCGAAGAGGTGGCGCCGACGACCAGCACCGTGCCCGCGCGCGCCGTCATGGCAGTTGCTTCCATTGCAGGCGATCCGACATCAGCGAGGTGAAACGGCCGGCCGGATCGGCCTTGCGCAGTACCTGCATCCAGTCCTGCGCCGATTGGCCGTACATGCGGTAGAATAAATCGGGCGAAAGCAGCGCATCCTTGGCAAGGTAAACGCGCCCGCCGCGGTCAGCTACCCAGCGGTCGATCTGCGGCAACAACGCCCGCGCGCGCCGCGTGTTGGGGAAGTCGAGCGCGATGCTGTAGCCTTCCTTCGAGAAGGTGAGGTAGCCCTTGCCCTCGCGGTGGTATTTGATGACGGCGAGGAACGAGAAGCATTTGCGCTTGTGGATGGCCGAAAGAAGCGTGCGAACCTGCTCGACGATGTCCGGCGCGTCCGGCAGCAAACATTGATATTGAAAAAAGCCGCGCCGCCCATAGAGCCGGTTCCAGTTCCCGATGGCGTCAAGCGGGTGGAAGAAATCCTCGAAGCCGACGATGTCCTCGCGACGTTCCTCGGAATAGCGGCGGAAACGCCATTTATTGTAAAGCGACATGGTCACGCGGTTCAGCGTGAAGGACGGCAGAAAGCAGGGCAGGAAGAATTTTATTTCCGGGGACAAGAATTTTTTAAGCGGCGCGCCACCTTCTTCCGGCGCGCTATGGCTGGCGGCCTCGAAGATGCCGCGCCCGGCGCCGCCGTCCGCCATATGGTCTACCCAACCGACCATGTAATCGCTGTTGCTGCGGTAATGCTCGAAGGCGGCGATCATGTCGGCGATGGAATCGACGCGGTAGGCGGTGGTCTTGAGCGAGGCGGAGGCGACGGGGCGCAGCTTCAGCGTTACTTCCTCGATGATACCGGTCATGCCCATGCCGCCGGCGGTCGCCCAGAACAAATCACGGTTGTCCTGCTTCGTGCATTCGACTATTTCGCCGCTGGCCAGCCTGAGCCTGATGGAAAGAACGTGCTCGGCGAAATCCCCGAAGCGCCAGTGGTTTTTGCCGTGTACGTTACAGGCGAACGCGCCGCCCAGCGAGACGTGCTTTGTTCCGGGGATAACCGGCGGCAGCCAACCGCACGGGATGCAAAGCGCCATGACATCGGCGAGCGTGACGCCCGCCTGCGCCTGCAGGACGCCCTCGCCGGCCTCAAAGGAAATGATATGGTCGAGCCGCTCGGTCTTCACGGTGCCTGCGGGTTGCAATGCCGCATCGCCATAAGACCGCCCGAGGCCGCGTGCCAGCAACGCCTCACCGTGACGGCTAAGGAGAGCGTCCAGGTCGCGTCGTTTTTCCGGCCTGTAGGACAGGCAGCGCGCGCCGGGGAAATGCCCCCATCCGTAGAGAGTTTCTTGCTTGAGTTCGGGCATCCTAAACCTGAATCAGACCGTGCTTTCTTGCGAAGTCTGAAACATGCGCCGAAATCACCGCATTGTCAAAATCGCTGTGGCCACCCTCTGGAAAAAAGATGCCGTGCTTGGGTGAAATGGCCGCGGCGAGTATGGCACGGCCATGGGCGACGGGGATGGTATCATCGCGCTCGCCGTGGAAAAGCAAGAGCGGCGCTCTAACTTTGCCGATTTTTTTCAACGAATCGAAGCGGTCGCGCAGCATCAAACGCACCGGGATGAAGCGGTAGATTTCGGCGGCGCGTGCGGTGATGGAGGTGTAAGGCGCTTCGAGTATCAGCCCGCCGATATCGTATTCGCCGGCCATCTGCACGGCGATGCCGCTGCCCAGCGATTCGCCGAACAGCAACAGGCGTTGCGGCGGGATATTCTTATCGTTCAGGAAGGCGATGGCGGCACGGGCATCGCGGTATAATCCCTGTTCGCTGGGACGGCCGCCGCTTTTGCCATAGCCGCGGTAGCCAACCGCCAATACGCCGAAGCCCTTGTCCGCCAGCGCCGCATAAATGCCGGCGCGGTTGCCCATATGGAAGGCGTTGCCGTGGTAATAAACGATGGTGGGAAAACCGCCGGCCGCCGGACGGTGCCAGAGCTGAATCGGCACGCCGTCGGAAGCTGTCGCAGTATGCTCGGAAAAACCTGCGAGACCATATTGCTTCGGTGCGGCGATGATTTTATCGGGATGGTAAATCAGGCGGCGCTGAAACAGGTAGAGCGCGCCCAGCGTCAAGGCGTAAGCGGCCAGCACTGTCAGAAGGGTATTGACCATATCAGCAGTATACATGATGCCCCGTTAATACGCTGTTAATCAGCAGGTGCTAAGATGACACGGTATGGATATACTATCTATTTATTTTATATTCAGTATGTTGGCAGTCATCTGGTTCGATGCCACGCGCTACCTCATTCCCAACTGGTTGGTTGGTTCGCTGCTCATTATATACCCCCTGGCGGTATATGATATGGGGCATGGCGCGGTGGATTGGAAAATGGCGCTGGTCGGTATGGCGGTGGTGTTTGCCGTGGGGTATTTTGTTTTTGCCATGAAGTGGATGGGTGGCGGCGACATCAAGCTGCTGGCAGTTTGCGCCTTGTGGGTGGGGTGGAGAAATCTGCCGGAGTTTATGGCATATGTCACGCTGCTGGGCGGCGCATTGTCCATTGTCGTGCTGGTTCTGCGCAAAGCGCTGCCATATGTACCATGGATTGCCGGCCAGACGCTTCCACGCATCCTGCGCGATCATGAGCCGGTACCATATGGATTGGCGATTGCCGCGGGATTCCTACTAATGGCCGCCGGCGGAAAAATTCCGGCTATGCCCTGACGTTTTCGCGCTGCGCCAGATGCAGCCCCAGCGCTACCGCGATCTGGTGATTGAATTCAGCGCCGAAGATAAAAATAATGTTGCAGATATAAAAAAATACCAGCGCGGCGATGATGCCGCCGAGGCTGCCGTAAATCAGGCTGACCTGGTGAAAATTCGACAGGTACAGGGTAAATAGCCACGCCGCACCGAGCCACAGCGCCACCACGATAATCGCCCCCGGCGCGACCGATGCGATGCGCTGCTTAATATTGGGAATGAGATAATACATGGCGCACACGGCGATGAACAGTGCGCCGATTGAAATGCCGAACAATGCGCGGCTCCATTGCTGTTGATATTCGGAAATAAGATGGATGCCCAGCCAATCCTCGACATGGCGCAACAACAGGGGGATGGCCACTACCAGGAGCATGCCGGTGACCATGATAAAGGTGAAGAACAGCAGTTGCAGGATACTGAGCGAGCGGCGAAACCAGTAGGCCGGAGGCGTGGCGACGTGGTAGGCGCGGTTCAGGATGGTGCGGAGTCCTTCGACCGCCGATGATGCCGTCCATATTGCGCCTAAGATGGAGATGGTGAGCAGCCCTTGCGGCGGTCCGGAGACGATCTCGACGATGCGCGGCTGCAACGCGGCGGTGATGTGCCCCGGCAACTGGTTCAGTACCGAGGTGATGAAAGTAGCTCCGGCCTCGCCCTGGCCGATGACGCCGATAACGGCTACCGTGAACACCAGGAATGGAAACATGGCCAGCAGGCCAAGAAACGCCAGGTATCCGGCGTGCTCGATGCCGTCATGGGCGATGGTGAGTACAATTGCTTTGTGGACGCAGGCGGCCAGTTTTTTCAGCGTGATCATGGCGGCACTATAGTGGTTCCTGCTGGCTCATACAATGGAGCGTACCGAAACCCCATACCAAATCCACCGCATGGATACCGATAATTTCGCGCTTCGGGAACAGTTCGGCGAGGATGGAAAGCGCAGCGCGGTCGGCCAGGTCGTTGAAGGTCGGCGCCAGCACCAGACCATTTGCGATATAAAAATTGGCATAGGAAGCAGGCAGGCGGGCGCCCTCGAACTCCAACGGCTTCGGCATCGGCAACTCGACGACAGTAAATGGCTTGCCATTTTCGTCGCGGGCTTTTCTCAGGCGTTTGAGATTGTCCTGCAGCGGCGCGTAATTGACGTCTTTTTTGTTTTTCTCGACGACGGTGACGACGGTGGTGGGATTCACAAAACGGGCAAGGTCGTCAATATGGCCATGTGTGTCATCGCCTTCGATGCCGTGGCCCAGCCAGATGACGTTGGAAACGCCGAGGTATTTTTCAAACACCGATTCATAATCTTCGCGGGAAAATTTTGGGTTGCGGCACTGGGTTTTCGAGAGCAGGCATTCTTCCGTGGTCAGCAACGTGCCTTTGCCGTTGACATCAATGCTGCCGCCTTCCAGCACCACGCGCCTGCCTTTGTGCATGGGCTGGATGCGCTTTATTTTATCCTGCGTATTCAGCGCCACCGGCACCTCGTCATCAAACTGATGATTGGAATATTTAGCCCAGGCGGTAAACCGCCAGTCAAGCATGATTTTCTCTTTGCCGGACTTTACATAAATCGGTCCACTATCCCGCAGCCAGACGCGGTTGGTGGGGATGATAGGGAAATCCAATTTATCTAAGTCAACGCCGGCACACTCCAGAATAGCGGTGGCGGCTGCCTTTTCTTTCACATTCTTTATCACCAGACGCACGCGCTCATGCCGCGTCAGGTGGCGGATGATCTCAGCGTACACCCACGGTATTGGCTCGAACTTCCCCGGCCAGTCGTTTTTATGATGCGGCCACGCCAAGAGCGTGGAGGCGTGTGTCTCCCATTCGGCGGGCATTCGCATGGCTAGCTTCCGAAACGCTTTGTGAGGCCGCCGTACGCGTCAATGCGCCGGTCGCGGAAGAACGGCCACCAGCGGCGCGTTTGTTCCGACCATGCGGGGTCGACGGTGGCGGTGATGATTTCTTCCTTGTCAGCGCTGGCTTGCGCAAGGATGCGCCCGAAGGGATCGCAGATGAAGGAATGGCCGAAAAATTCGATGCCGTCGCCGGTGATGACTTCATGGCCGACGCGGTTACATGCCGCGACATAGACGCCGTTGGCGATGGCGTGCGAACGCTGCATAGTCTGCCAGGCTTCGACCTGCGATTGCCCGAACTCGATTTTTTCCGCCGGGTGCCAGCCGATGGCCGTGGGGTAGAACAACACCTCTGCGCCTTGCATGGCGGTGAGGCGCGCCGCTTCGGGATACCACTGGTCCCAGCAAATCAGCGTACCAATGGCGCCGGCGCTGGTGTTGAAGGCTTTGAAACCAAGGTCACCGGGCGTAAAATAATATTTTTCCTCGAAGAGAGGGTCATGCGGGATATGCATTTTGCGGTAGATGCCAAGCAGGCTGCCGTCCTTCTCTATGATGGCTGCCGTGTTGTGATAAATCCCCGCCTCGCGCCGCTCGAAGAGAGAGCCGACGATGACCATGCCGGTTTTCTCTGCTATCTCCGCCAGTGCGTTGCTGGTTGGGCCGGGGATTGGCTCGGCGAAATCGAACTGCGTATGATCCTGCGCCTGGCAGAAATATTCGGTCAGAAATAATTCCGGCAGGCAGGCGACCTGCGCGCCTTTCGCCGCCGCCTGCTCCAACATGATGCAGGCATTGTCAAGATTTGCCTTCGCATCCTTGTTCATGCGCATCTGGATCAGGCCGACGGTGAAGGGTTTGCACGGCATAATCACGCTACATCCTGCTTGCAGAAAGCGTAGGGTTTTGCCCTGACAACGGCTTGCGGCCGGTCCCGGCGTGGGTCTGAGTTGGTGGTCATATTTATTGCTCCGATCGGCCTCACTGCTAACAATAATATCAGAGACTTACAATATATAATTCCATATCAGCTGCCTGTCTTGCCTGAATGTTCTAACGCGAAGCAACTACCTGCGTGCTACCGGGCGGCGGCGTCGGCAGGAGCGTTGATCGGCGGAGGCAGACCTCGATCATTTCGGGCGGCGTATTGTAACAGGAAAGCAGCAAGGCCACGCCGCGCCTCGCCGATTGTCTGGAAACAAAGGCGACCGCTGTGAGTAGCACCAGTGCAAGATCAAGCATTATCGACATATGCGCGATGTAAAACAGCCCGAGGCGGCTTTTCCACGGACGCACCAGTTGGCCGTAAGCGATGTCGGGATCGGGATGAGCGCCGGCGATGCCGGCCAGATCGGAAAAAACAATCGAGGAAAAATCGGTAATGCCGGGGCGCACGGCCAGCAGCCCGCGCTCAACATCGGTATAGAGATTCACTTCGCGCTCAATTTGCGGCCGTGGCCCGACCAGGCTCATGTCGCCTCTCAATACGTTCCACAGTTGCGGCAGCTCATCGAATTTCCAACGCCTGAGGAACCGTCCCGGCGGCGTGACGCGCGGATCATCGTTGCCCGCAGTATCCACGCTGCTCTTGTCGGCATCGACCACCATGCTGCGGAGCTTGTACATGCGGAATATCACGCCATTCCAGCCGACACGCGTTGCGCTGTAGACCGGGTTGCGGCGGTCGTAGGCATAAATGGCGGCGCAGGCGGCGGCCAGCACAGGCACCGCCGGGACCAGCGCTGTGCCCGCAAAAACAATGTCCAATATCCGTTTTGCCTTCATGCTTTCTCCAGCGCTGCCCGCTCGCTCGCAGGCAATGTCCAGCCGAGCGCGCCTGTATTTTCCGAAAGCTGCGCCCGTGTTTTGATGCCGGTTAGTACCACGCTCCCGGGGTGCGCGTCCAGTACCCAGCGCAGGGCGGTTTGCGCCATGCTGTGCTGCGATGCATTGGCGACGGTGGAAAGTGTAGCCAGCAGCGGATCGTGTCTGTTCCAATGCTGTGATGCAAAAAGCGAATCGGCGCGGCGGCGGATGTCTCCTTCCGCAAAACGGTGGCTGCGCCTGTATTTTCCTGACAGTAGTCCCTGCGCCAGCGCGCCCCACGCCATGAATCCAAGCTTGTCCTCTGCCTGCGCAATGGCCTGTTCCCACCCGCGTTGCACGAGGTTGTAGGACAGGGTAAATGTCGCCAGCCCTTGCGGCAAACCGGCAAGGGCAGGGTCGATATTGGAAATGCCGTACCAACGGATTTTGCCTTGCGAGCGCCAGCGTTCCAAATCCTCCAGTATGTCGGGAATGGGACGTTTGCCATCATGCCAGTGCAGTTGGTAGAGGTCTATCGTGTCACGCCCAAGCCGCTTCAGGCTGGCTTCCAGCGCCAGCGACAGCCAGTCTCGGGAGTTATCATAGGTTGCCACGCCGCCGGTTTCGCGCACGCCGAATTTCGTGGCGATGACGGCGGATTTTCCTAAAAGCGCTTCTCCCAATAATCGCTCCGACGCGCCGAGTCCGTACACGTCGGCGGTATCAAAAAAATTGACGCCTTCATCCAGAGCCAGATGAATCGCAGCGACGATTTCCCGCTGGTCAATGTCCTGCCAGCCATGCCCGCCAAGCTGCCAGCAGCCGAACCCCAGCCGCGATACGCGAAGGTCGCTTCTGCCCAGCGTGACGCTTTCTATCATATGAAACCGCGTTCGATGAGGATGTCCACAATTTTTTCAGCGGCATGGCCATCGCCGTAAAACTGCGGGGCGGTTTTTGGCACATCGAAACCGCGCAGCGCTTTACCAATATTTGCTGCGCTAATTTCCGCCAGCGTTCCGGGCACGCGCTGCCAGCCACCTGCTTTCAAATCCGGCCAGGGCGTTTCATCAAGCAGAACGATACAGGGTTTTCCCGCGAAAAACGCTTCTTTCTGCAGCCCGCCCGAATCGGTGATGACGGTCTGGCAATGCGTCAACGCAGCGATGGTATCGAGATAACCCATCGGCGGTGTAAGCGCATGCTGCTTTAGCGACTGAAATTTTTTCAGCAGCCCCGATTCTTCCAGCCGCTTCTGTGTGCGGAGGTGGACAGGGAAGAACACCGGCTGATCAAGGCGTTCCAGCAATTCATATAGTTTTTCGAGACATTCCGGAGAATCCACATTGCCGGGGCGGTGCAGCGTCAGCAGGATAAACGGCTTAGCGAGTTGCGTGTATTTTTTCCATGCAGGTACGTGGGCGAAAGACTTGCACATCAGGAAACTGTCGAGCATGACATCGCCGGTAAAATGCGCGCCCTGCCCCAGCCCTTCGCGCGTAAGATTTTCTACGGAAGCATTGTCCGGGCAGAACAGCAGTTGCGATAGGTGATCGGTTAGGCGGCGGTTGATTTCCTCGGGCAGGCGGAAACCATACGTACGCGGCCCGGCCTCGACATGGGCGACGGGGATTTGCAATTTTGCCGCCGCCAGCGCCGCCGCCAGCGTGCTGTTGGTATCGCCATACACCAGCACCGCATCTGGTTTCAATTCAATGAACGTTTTTTCCAGCCCGGCCAACAATTCGGCGGTCATGGCGCCGTGGCCGGTGGCGGTGACGCCGAGTCGAACATCGGGCACGGGTAAATCCAATTCGCGGAAAAAAATGCCGCTTAGGGCGTCGTCATGATGCTGGCCGGTATGGATGACGGCTTCTTTTTTTCTACGCGCCGTCAATGCGCGCGACACCGGCAGCATCTTAATGAACTGCGGCCGGTTGCCGACGACGGTGGCCAGCATGTCAGCGTATAGCCGCGCGCACGCGCTCAGCGATGCGCTCGGGCGTCGGGTAATAGATGGCTTCCAGCGCGCCGCTGCCGGGGGCGGGCGCGTCGGGAAGCGTGATGCGCAGGGGCGCGCTTTTAAACTGCGACGGCGGGACGCGTTCGCACACGCCGGCGATGATTTCCGCCGCCAGCCCGCAATTGCTCCAGCTTCCGTCAATGGCGCAGAGCCTGCCGGTTTTTTGTACCGATGCGGCGGCGGCGGCGTGATCAATCGGGTTGATAACACGCAGATCCACCACTTCCGCCTCGATGCGTTCTCCAGCCAGCAACTGCGCCACCTCCAGCGCCAGGTGCGCCGAATAACCGGCGGCGACAAACGTAATGTCTTTCCCCTGCCGCAGAATGCGCGGTTTTATCCCGCGTAAATCGGACGCTGTTGCCGGTGGCAACGTGTCTTCCAACTCATACAGCCAACGGTCGTCGATATAAAGCACCGGATCGTCGCATAAAGTGGCTGCGATCAGCAGGTCGCGCGCGTCGGCGGCCGTAGCGGGCATGACAACGCGCAGCCCCGGCATATGCGCAAACCACGCATGCAGCGCCTGCGAATGTTGCGCGCCCTGCTGCCCGCCACGGTTGATGACGGCGCGGATGGTAACGGACGGGCGATCCCGGCCGTCCAGCATATGCGCCCATTTGGCCGCCTGGTTGACGATAATATCGGCCGCCAGCAGCATGAAATCCATGCGCGGATGCAGCACGATCGGGCGGTAGCCGCATAAGCTCGCGCCGATGGCGGCTCCGGTGACTGCTGCTTCCGAGACCGGCGTGTCGATAACGCGCTCACGGCCAAATTCCCTTTCCAGTTCCGACATCGATCCGCCGGCATACCACGGGTTCCACACGCCCTGACCGATGACGAATACTTCGGGATAATGGCGCAGGAGGAAAACGTGCGCGTCGCGAATCGCCTCGGCATAGCTGCGGCGCGACGGATCAGTCTGGACGGCAAGCGGGCTAGCGGCCATAGACCTTCTCAAGCAGCGAGGACTCGGCTGGCCAGGGATCGCTTGAAACATCGCGGCGCAGGGCATCCAATTCTTTTTTAGTGCTCGCTGTGAACGCCTCATGCGCCTGCCGCGTGCAATGCCCGGCGGCAACAAGCCCGGCCAGCAGCCTTTCAATGGGATCGCGCGCTTTCCAGGCCTTGATATCCTCCGGCGTGCGCCGCTCGCCGACACCCATATCGGCGCGCGGGCCAACATGGCCGTGCCAGCGGTAAGTGACGCATTCGAGCAGCGCCGGACATGAACGGCGGCGGGCGTTCTCAACCAGCTTCGCCGCGTAATCGCTGACCTGGATGACATCATTGCCGTCGATGGTAGCCTGCTCCATGCAGGCGGCATCGGCGAAACGGGCGATGCGGTTGGACGGCTGGCGCAAATGCAGGTCAAGATGGCTGGAAAATAAATTATTTTCAGCGATGAACAGCATCGGCAATCGCATCAGCGAGGCAAGATTGAGGGTTTCGTGGAATACGCCTTCTTCCGACGCACCGTCGCCGAAAAACGCTACCGCGATGTCGCCTTTTCCATCGAATTTGGCGGCGATGGCTGCGCCCGCCGCCAGTGCGATAGTGCCGCCGACAATCGGCGCCGAGCCGTAAAATCCCACTTCCCTGGCGCACAAATGCATCGAGCCGCCGAAACCGCCGGAGCAGCCGGTGGCCTTGCCGAGCGCTTCGGCCAGCAAGGCGCGCGCGTTGCCGCCCATCGCCAGATAATGGCCGTGCGAGCGGTGACTGCCGAAGGCGCGGTCTGTTTTGCGTAAATATGCCGCCACGCCGACGGCCACTGCTTCCTGCCCGGTGGTGAGATGCAGCGGGCCTTTGATTTCACCCGCTTCCGCCATGGCGGCCAGGGTATTCTCGACCAGCCGGATGCGCGTCATCTCGTGTAACATCCGAATCAATTGTGCCGGCAGATGAGTGCCCGGCGCCAGCGGGCCGGAATGCTGAGAGGGGTCGGCCAGCGTTCCCAACTGAGACGGCGGGGGAGCCGCTGGAAGCGTCAAAGAATGTATAGGTATCGACATCACGGCGGCAGGATAGAAATTTATTGTTTATGTTTCAAGCAATAACCGCAATCAACTTGCCTTTAAGTGACAATTATCCTAGTAAAAAGTCCTTACGACTTACGGAAAATCATGAACAAACCCAACATTGCGGTCATCGGGTGCGGCTATTGGGGAAAAAACCTCGTGCGCAATATGGCGGAGCTTGGCGTTCTTTCGGCAGTGGCCGATGATAATCCGGCCATGGCTCGCGCCAGCGCCGAAGCCTGTAATGTCCCGGTGCGCAGCATTAAAGACATCTGTTCTGATAAGGCCGTCATCGGCGTTGTCATTGCCACGCCCGCCGTCACCCATGCAAATCTTGCCGGAGTGGCGCTGCAAGCGGGCAAGCACGTGCTGGTGGAAAAGCCGCTGGCGCTGGCAATGGACGAAGCGCGGCGGTTACAGCAATTGGCAAAGGCGCAGCGGAAGACCCTGATGGTCGGGCACCTGCTGCAATACCACCCGGCCTACTTGGCGCTCAAAAAAGCCGTTTCCGACGAACGCATCGGCAAGCTGCGGCATCTCCGCTCCAACCGCCTCAGTTTCGGCAGGGTGCGTACCGAGGAAAACGCGCTGTGGAGCTTTGCGCCGCATGATTTCTCCATGTTGCTGGGGCTGACGGGCGAACCGCCGCAGACTGTAACGGCGCAGGCCGGGTGCATCACATCGCCGGATATTGCCGACATCGCCGGCGTGCAGATGGTATTTAGGAACGGCATCACGGCGGAGGTGAATGTTTCGTGGTTGCATCCGTTCAAGGAGCACCGCCTGGTTGCCATTGGTGACGAAGGTATGCTGGTGTTCGATGATGGCCAGCCGTGGGGGTCGAAATTGCAATTGTTCCGGCAGCGCGTGGCATGGAAAAACGGCGCGCCGGTAACGGAAAAAGCCGCGCCGGAATTCATCGCGCTCGAGGCCAGGGAGCCGCTGCGCGAAGAATGTTTACATTTTCTGAACGCCATTGCCAAAGGCGGTGAGGTGCGTACCGATGCAAAAGAAGCGATCCGTGTGCTGGAATTGCTGACTGCCGCCGAGCAGGCCATAAAGAAGAAAGGACAGGTGTCTGTGAAACGCTCCATTCCTGAAGGCATATTCGTGCATGAAAGCGCGATCATTGATAAAGGCGTGACCATCGGCAAAGGCAGTAAAATATGGCATTTCAGCCATATCCTCGGCGGCAGCCGCATCGGCAAGGATGTTATCATCGGCCAGAACGTGATGATCGGCCAGAACGTGATGATCGGCGATCGCTGCAAAATCCAGAATAATGTCAGTCTGTATAAGGGCGTGACGCTGGAAGATGGGGTGTTCTGCGGGCCGTCCTGTGTCTTCACCAACGTCAACACGCCGCGCGCCGAAGTCGAACGCAAGGATGAATTCTTAGCCACGTCGGTGGGGCGCGGCGCGACCATCGGCGCCAACGCCACCATTATCTGCGGCAATCACATTGGCGCCTATAGTCTGATCGGCGCGGGGGCAGTAGTGACGAAAGAGGTGAAACCTCACGCACTGGTAGTGGGCAACCCGGCGCGGCAAGTGGGCTGGGTCAGCCATGCCGGGGAAAAAATGGGCAAGTCGCTCACCTGTCCGCGCGAAGGCCGCCACTATCGCATAACCAAAGGCAATCTGGCAGAAATCATCCAAAAACCGCAAAAGAAACGCCGCCGCGCCGCCTAAACATCTTGAAAGTTAAGGGAGTCCGGGGTACTAAACTCCCTCTCCTTCGGGAGAGGGTCGGGATGAGGGCATTTTATTTTCGCCGCCGCTCCCCGGCGCTTCGCGCCGCCCTCCCTGAAGAGAGAGGGTTATGGAGATTCGCATGATTACCACATCGCTTAGACGGACCAATGCGCCGGTTGATTTTCCCGCGCTGCTTGAAAATATCGGCAGCGGCAAGGCGACAATTGCCATCATGGGTATCGGCTATGTCGGTTTCCCGCTGGCGCTGGCCACCCACGCGCAGGGTTATAACGTTATCGCCTATGACGTGGATGAAGAGAAAGTCGCCAAGCTCAATGCCGGAAAATCCTACCTGCGCGGCATCGGCGACGACAAAATTGAAAAAATGCTCTCGGCCGGGCGGTTCCACGCCACAGCCGATGCATCGGCGCTGAAGAATGCTGATGCGATTGTCATCTGCGTGCCAACGCCGCTGACCAAAAACCGCGAGCCGGATTTGCGTTTCGTCGAAGCCACCGTGGCCACCATTGCCTCGCAGTTGCGTCCCGGCCAGCTTATTGTGCTGGAATCCACTACCTATCCCGGTACTACCGTCGAACGGGTAAAGCCGATGCTGGAGGAAACCGGTCTTCGTTGCGGCGAGGATTTTTTCCTGGCCTTTTCGCCTGAACGCGAAGATCCGGGTAACGGTTTTTTTTCCACCTATTCCATTCCAAAAATCGTCGGCGCGGATGATAAAAAATCGCGCACGCTGGCGCTGGCGCTCTATGGCCGGGTTGTTTTTTCCGCCGTGCCGGTGAGTTCCACCGCGGCGGCTGAGGCAACCAAGCTGGTCGAGAATATCTTCCGTTCGGTCAATATCGCGTTGGTCAACGAAATCAAGATGGTCTTTACCGCGATGGGGATTGACGTCTGGGAAGTCATCGAGGCGGCCAAAACCAAACCGTTTGGCTTCATGCCGTTTTACCCCGGCCCCGGCGTCGGCGGACATTGCATTCCGGTTGACCCGTTTTACCTCACCTGGAAATCCCGCGAATACGGGATGCCGACGCATTTCATCGAGCTGGCCGGGCAGATCAACGCGAGTATGCCGGACTATGTAATAAGCCGCCTGCGCGAGGCGATGGACAAGCGCCTGCGCAAGGGGCTGAACGGCTCGCGCATTTTGCTTCTGGGACTTGCCTATAAGAAGGATGTCGATGATCTGCGCGAAAGCCCGTCGCTGGTGATTTACGAGAAGCTGAAAGAGGCCGGCGCAGCGGTGGATTACCACGATCCTTTCATTCCAAGCATCCCGCACACCCGCGAGCATGACCATCTGGCGGGCACCGCCTCCGTCGCGCTTTCCGCCAAATCCTTGCGCGGTTATGATGCGGTCGCCATCGCCACCGGGCATAGCGGCGTGGATTATGCGCTGGTGTGCAAACATGCCGGGCTGATTATTGATACGCGTAACGTCATGGTGCAGTTTGGCGCGCAGCCACATGTTGTGCAGGCATGATCCGATCCATCCAATTTACTGACCTCGCGGCGCAGCAGGATCGCATCCGTCCACAGCTTGACACCGCCATCGCCCGCGTGCTGGCGCACGGCGCCTACATCATGGGGCCGGAAGTGGCGGAACTGGAAAAGCGCCTCGCCGAATTTTGCGGCGCAGCATATTGCGTCACCTGCTCCAGTGGCACCGACGCTCTTTCTCTCGTGCTCATGGCAAAAGGCATCCACGCGGGCGACGCCGTGTTTGCGCCGAGCTTCACCTTCGCCGCTACCGCCGAAGCCGTGGCGCTCACCGGTGCAACGCCGGTGTTTGTTGATAGTTTGCCCGGCACGTTCAACATGGACCCGTCCAGCCTGGAGCAGGCCGTCGCCACCGCCAAGGGGCGGAGATTGCATCCGGCAGCAGTTATTCCTGTCGATCTGTTCGGCCTGCCCGCTGATTATAATAGTATCCTTCCTATCGCCAAAACGCATGGCTTATGGATATTGTGCGATGCGGCGCAAAGTTTCGGCGGCATTTATCACGGCCAGAAGGTTGGCACCCTGGGATTAGCCACCGCCACCAGCTTTTTTCCGGCCAAGCCGCTGGGTTGTTATGGCGACGGCGGCGCGATCTTCACCGACGATAAAGCCTTGTGCGAGATGGTGCAAAGCCTGCGCGTGCACGGCAAGGGCGCAGAAAAATACGATAATGTACGCATCGGCCTCAACGCGCGGCTGGACACGCTGCAGGCGGCGATATTGCTTGAAAAACTGGCGATCTTTCCCGATGAACTGAAAACCCGCCAGCGCGTTGCCGAT
Organism: Pseudomonadota bacterium; assembly: GCA_028873525.1. Taxonomy (GTDB): domain Bacteria; phylum Pseudomonadota; class Alphaproteobacteria; order Rickettsiales; family SXRF01; genus JABDCD01. The sequence continues at coordinate 746 of JAGWIM010000012.1, read as the reverse complement.
CGTTATGCAGCGCAATTACCCCCAACCTTCGTTGTGCCGCAAACGCCCTCCGGAGTGCATTCGGCCTGGGCGCAATATACGATTATTGCTGATTCAGATCGGCACCGTACCGAAGCGCAAGCCGCGCTGAAAGCCGCCGGTGTGCCGACAATGGTTTACTATCCGAAACCGCTGCACCGGCAGACCGCTTACAAGCATTTCCTCACCGCAACCGGCGGCGCGTTGCCAATCTGTGAGAATTTGAGTCGGCGCGTCTTCAGCCTGCCGCTGCACCCCTATCTGGATGACGCAGCGATAGACCGTATCGTCTCGTGCCTGTCTGATAAAACCACCAGGCAAAAGCGGATTAGCCGCGACGCTGCTGCGCCGTAGCTGAAATCCGCGAAGACGGACGGCGTACGTCGAATGGCGACCCCTACGGGATATTATCAGAACCTGTGCGGAATTGAAATTGCTGATTATTTCGCTGCCGAGGTGTCGGTTTTGGCAATAAATGAACCCAACTGCACTATTTAATTTTAGGCTGCTCTGGCCACCAATTGGCCTTAATTACATCAAATGAACCACCAAAATACCCCTCAGGATACGTGCCTATAAATTGTTTTTTATCCTCGTTATGTGGCATGGGCATTAATTCCTTTATTTCTTTTGGTATAACACCCCGTATCCATATGTTATCACCGAGTATCCATTTCATTAATTTTCTTCTTCTGGGGAAGTATTTTTCCTGAAATTTTGCCAAACAA
>JAGWIM010000092.1 GCA_028873525.1 Pseudomonadota bacterium | reverse complement strand
AGCATATCCTCTATAATTACAGAGGGGTTTCCAAATACCATTTTCCCATGTATCTTAAGGAAGTCGAGTTCAGGTTCAACCACCGCAGGGACAATCTCTTCAAAATCTTCCTGCGGCTCTATTTTGGTTACGAAACGCCCTAATTACCTTGTTTTTTATAATAGCATTTTTTACAGGGCGGATTTATGAAGTTTTTATTAAGATTTATAATATATTGTAATATAAATATATATTATGTACTCATGGTTTACCTACACCAAATCCGACGCTATACAACGTGCACTGTTTCATTTAGAGTGCATCGGTAACAATTGTTTTGCAAAACAACGCAGACATTACACTTATGACTGCAAAAAAAATCAATCTTGCCCTCCAGGGCGGCGGCGCGCACGGGGCATACACCTGGGGAGTGCTTGACCGGCTGCTGGAGGAAGAAGACGTCGTCGTCGAGGGCATCAGCGGCACCTCCGCCGGGGCGATGAACGCCGCCATGCTGGTGTCAGGCTACATGAACGGCGGCCGCGACGGCGCCAAGGAACATCTGGAAACATTCTGGCGGCGTATCAGCGAGGCTGCGGCATTCAGCCCGTTGCACAAAACACCCCTCGACCATATGCTTACCGGCTGGAATATGGATTTTTCACCGGCTTACCACTGGTTCGATTTGATGAGCCGCATTTTTTCACCCTACGAACTTAACCCGCTCAACATCAATCCCATGCGCGGCATTCTTGAGGATGTGCTCGACCATGAGGCGGTGCGGGCATGCAGCCTGATAAAACTGTTCATCAGCGCGACCCACGTCGCCAGCGGGCAGGCGCGCATCTTCGAGTGCCATGAAATCACCCCCGACGTGCTGCTCGCATCTTCCTGCATTCCCTTCATGTTTCAGGCGGTGGAAATCGACGGCCAGCATTACTGGGATGGTGGCTACATGGGCAATCCCGCCATCTGGCCGCTGATTTATCATTGCGAGTCGGAAGACGTGGTGCTGGTGCAGATCAACCCCATCCATGATAATGAACTGCCGAAAACCGCTAATGAAATTATCAACCGGCTGAACGAAATTTCTTTCAACACCAGCCTGATTTCCGAAATGCGCGCCATCGATTTCGTATCCAAGCTATTGAGAGACGGAAGCCTCAATCCCAGGCGCTACAAAGATATGCGCGTCCATGTAATCTATTCCGCCGATCATATGCACCATCTGAACGCCTCAAGCAAAATGAACGCCGATTGGGATTTTTTCCTTTCCCTAAAAGAAATTGGCCGGGAATGCGCCAATCGCTGGTTGAAGGCTGACTGGAAAAATGTCGGCGTCCAGTCGACGATCGACATACGCAAGAAATTCCTGTGCGGGCCTGGCAGCCAGCCGGATCACGGCGACCTGATGGCAAGAGCAAAAACAGCGGCCTCATTGGGAGCTGCGCCGGTTCAGCCGCTAAAGGAAAAATCCAACAAGAATAAACAGCAGCAGGTGAAGAAGCGCAAAAAGCGTTAGCGCCCGCCGAATGTCGGTGGCGCCGGGACGGGCAGAGCCGGATCCCAGCCATTGCTTGCCGGCATAGACCGATGCCGGCCCCCCCAGCGACAGCCTGAGCGCGCCAGCGGCAGAAAGCAGCGCCAGCAATGGCGGCGATGTTTTAATCAAGGCGGGAGTTACCTGTTTAATTATGTCGCTCGCCCGGCAGGAAGGCAGAAACAGCGAGGCCGACAGCCACAGCAGCGCCGCCAGCCGCGACGGCAGGTAATGCAGGAGCACATGCGCCGCTTTCGCCGCCTGGCCGAAGGCGGGATCGGACGCCAGCGTTTCGCGCAGCAGCCATGCCGCCTTGCTGAGGAGAAGCCCAGGCAGGCCGAACAGCAGATACCAGACGGCCGGCGCCAGTATTTTTTCCGAAAAATGCACGGCAAGCATCTCGATGGCGGCACGCGCGACGCCGTACTCGTCCAGCAGCGCGTGATGTTTCCAGGCCGTGCCTTCAAGCGCCTGCCTCGCTCCCGCCATATCGCCCGCCTGCAGGCATTTGCGGATGCGCGACGCAATATCCCAGGTCGGGCGCACCGGCAGCAGGATAGTGACGATCAGCAGTTCCACAAAGCGCAGGTTATGCTGAAACAGCAGGCCGCCCAATCCGCCCGCCAGCAGGCTCCCCAGAAAAACAACGCCAACTAGAATCATGCCGCGCGTTTCGCGCTCGGTAAGACTGCGATGGCTGCGGTTGAGCTTGCGCTCAAGATCGCGCACCCGCTGCGCCGGCCAGCGCGAAAGGCGCGTCAGTCCCAGCCCCACGTAGATCCGCCGGGGCCCGGCTGATACGGCGTTGAGCAATAACGCACTTAAGACGATGAACGCCCGTTCCATGAATCCCCTTACATCCTGCGAATCGCAAGGCGATTGCGCAGAAACTGCCCGTGTCCTCATCCCGTGTGGCCGCCCCGCGTCTCACAGGATTGATAATCCTCTCCTTGTATTCGCCCTATTTACAAGTTATTTCAAGGCTATGAAAGAGTTTTTCACCCTGCCGTCGCTGAAACGGATTGCTTCGGCATATGCTCTGCCGGCACGAAAATCGCTGGGGCAGCATTTCCTGCTGGATGAGGGCATCACCAATCAAATTGCCCGCTGTGCCGGCGACCTGACACTGTATAACGTCATCGAAATAGGCCCGGGACCGGGCGGGCTGACGCGGTCACTGCTAAAGGCCGGTGCAAAAAAATTATTTGTCGTTGAAAAAGACGCGCGCTGCATTGCCATTATGAATCAATTGCAGGAAGTGGCAGGCGCACGGCTGGAGATTATTCACGGCGACGCGCTTGAAACCGACCTGATTAAAACCATTCCGGCGCCGCGCAAAATTGTCGCCAACCTGCCTTATAATGCGGGTACGGTGATGTTGCTCAGGTGGCTGGAAGATGTTTATGTGCAGGGGACAGAGGCGTTCGCTTCCCTGACGCTGATGTTCCAGAAAGAGGTCGCCGAGCGTATCGTCGCCGGCCACGGCAACAGGAATTATGGACGGCTTTCGGTCATCAGCCAGTGGCTGTGCGATTGCCGCTATGATTTCGAGTTGCCGCCGGAAGCCTTCACGCCGCCGCCGAAAGTATCATCAGCCGTCATCACGTTGACGCCGCGCGGCAAACCGCTGGTCGATGTAAGCAAGGATGCGCTGGAGAAAGTCGTCGCCAAAGCCTTCGGCCAGCGCCGCAAAATGCTGCGCCAGGCGCTCAGGGGCATGGCCGCACCGGCGGACGTTTTATTGGAAAAAGCGGGGATTGATGGAACGCTGAGAGCCGAACAGCTCGATGTGATGACGTTGGGGAGATTGGCACAATGCCATGCCGAACTTGCTGCGGTATCCGGTAAAAAAGACCGTACTCCGTAATAAATACCGAGATTTACAGGCTTTGCACAAACCCGCCCATCCCTTCCTGGCGCACGCGTTTCAGGCGTTCGGCTTTTAGGATGCAATCAATTTTTTCCAGCGTTTCGTCGATGTCCTGATTAATCAGGACGTAATCATATTCCTGCCAGTGGCTGATTTCGCTGGTGGCTTTTTCCATGCGCTTTTTTACCACCGCGTCGCTGTCCTGCGCGCGGGTATGCAGCCTGCGCTCCAGCTCCCGCATCGAGGGCGGCAGGATAAAAATGCTCACCAGGTCGTCGCGGTTTTTGGCCGCAAGCTGGCGCGTCCCCTGCCAGTCAATGTCAAACAATACATCAATGCCCTTATGGGTATGGTCGCGCACGAAGGCTGCCGGGGTGCCGTACTGATGCTCGAACACCCGCGCATGTTCCAGCATCTCGCCGTTCTTCACCATCTTCTCATATGCGGCGTTGTCCACGAAAAAATAATCCTTGCCGTGCACCTCGCCGGGACGCATGGGGCGCGTCGTCACCGACACCGACATGACGATGCTTTCATGCTTTGCCGCGTTTTTATATTTCCCCAGCAGCCGCCGCGACAGCGTGGTTTTCCCGGCGCCGGACGGCGAGGAGAGGATGAACATCAGCCCGCGGCGTTTCAGTTCGACGGCGCGTTGCAGCGAGGCGGCCATGGTCATTTGAGCAGGGAGGTGATGGCCGCCGCAATCTTCTGCGGGCCGGCGTTGTAAGGAAAGAGCTGCACGTATTTTCCGTTTTTGTCCATCAGGTAGATGAAGCTTGAATGATCGACCGGGTAATTTGTGTGCATACCGTTCATGCGCGCGTGGCCGGGCGTTTCTTCCGACCATGGCGCGCCCTGCGCGGCGAAATACGCTTTGTATTCCGCTGCCACGGATTTGATTTGCCCGGGCGTGCCGGTGAGGCCGATCATGCGTTCGTTGAAATTGGAGAGATAGTTTTTAAGCGCCGGCGGCGTGTCGCGCGTTGGATCAACGGTGATAAACAGCGGCGCCACATCATCTGCCTTTGCGCCGAGCGCATCCATCGCTTTCGACATATCGGCAACCGACACCGGGCAGACGGTGGGGCAGTGAGTGTAGCCAAAATAAATCAGCATCAGCCTGCCGCGAAAATCACTGGCGTGGCGCGTCCGGCCGTTCTGGTCGGTCAGCGTGAAATCGCCGCCGATGGCGGGCGCGCCGGCGCCTTCTTCCTGTGCGGCAAGAATTTTGTGGCTGGTCACCCTGCCGCCGGTCCAGATACATATGATAGCCAGTGACATGGCCGCTATCGCCAGAAGATTTTTAAATTTTCCCATATAAACCAGCCTATTATTTTGTTTTTGGGTTATTTCCCCACAGGGGCGATTGGTTAATACTGTACGAATTTGAAACAGAAAACTATGGTTTTTCCATGAATCTCATGTACTTGAATATTGATTTGGCGTCCATTTATGTTAACATTGTATTAGCGTATCACATTCAGCAGAGGGTAAGGCCATGCTGCCGCTCGTAGCAAACAACGCCATCCCCACGCCGCCGCCGGTGGTCAACACGATGCTGCCCGGCGCAACGATCGCGCACGTGCCGTACGACAACGTCGCCCCTTCCGTTTCTAGCGCGGAGATCGATAATAATGCAAGCGGCAATAATAACGCAGCAGCAGCGGCGCCCGAACCCCCGCCGGCGGATAATCTTTCGATGGCGGAAGCATTTGCCAACTATCTTGGCGGCAATGCCGCGACGATTCCGAATATCAACGCGCAAGCGACGTTCCTGGCGCAGCTCATCGGCCAGGATATCACCATCCCGCCGGAGACTGCCGGCATCCTCGTTCAGTATGAAAAGCTCGATGCCTACTCCCAGGTCAAATACAAGCCAAGCAACGCGCAGAAGCCGCAGGCCGCGCCGTCGAACGTTTTCAGCCGCATCCTGCAGGAGGAACATGCCGCACCGGTCGTGCCGGCGGCGGCACCGCCGGCCAACGCACCGGTTGCTTTTCAATGGGTGAAAGCGCAGGGAGCGCCGGCGCCGCGGCCTGTCGTTTCCAAAGCGGCGAAGGGCGCAGAAGCATATGCCGAGAGCGCCGGGCGCATCGCCGTGAGCGCTAACACGCTCGCCGAATCAGCCTGAAATGGCAATGCCGCCCCCCCTCATTCCCCCGCAGGCTGGAGGATGAGAAAGGAATTATTCCTGACAGGTAAAACCATCCCGGATAACCGCCTCCGCGCCGCGTATGCGTAAAGCGCCGGCGTTACGGCGCATGTAACCGGCCAGCGCCGCCACCGCTTCACCCGCCGCCGGCTTCTCGCGCCAGACATTGCGGCGCAGCGCTTCCATCAGTTTCTTCTCATCGGAGCCAGCTTCGGCATAGGCGGCCTGCCTGCCGTAAAAAGCCTGCGCCATCGCCTTGATGCGTTTGCCGACGCCGGTGTCGCTGACGCCCATCTCGCGCAAGCTGCGGTCCATGTCGGAGAAAAATGCTTCGGAGAGGTCGCGGCAGAATTCCCGGTGTTTTCCGCAGGCATCCAGCACGAGATAAAGATGCAGCACCAGCATGTCGAATCGCCCGTCGAGCGTATCGGGCACCTGCCAGTCCTTATAAAAAACCGCCTGCCGCGCCGCCGCGACAATCTGCGCGTAGATGCGGCGCGCCTGCTGCTGGTGGGTGGAAGGGGAGAAAAAACATTTGAGCACACTCCTCACCCTCGACCGAGCCTCGCGAGGTCGGGGATCCCGTGCCCCAGGGACAAAGCCCCCCCCGCTCCTGGCCACGCCATTGGCCAGCGAGAGATTTAACAATCGAGGAATGGCTTCGCCAGGGCGGGGCGGCCAATGGCCTCGCGAGGATGGCAGGCTAACCATCCGCCGTCATTTCCTGCTGCAATTTCTCAAACGCCCGCACTTCGATCTGGCGGACGCGCTCGCGCGAGATGCCGTAATCCTGGCTTAGGTCCTCGAGCGTATCCGGCTCGTCTTTCAGGCGGCGGCGCGAGAGGATGTCGCGCTCGCGGGAGGTCAAGCCGGTCATGGCTTTTTGCAGCAGCCCGTGCCGTGCCGCCATCTCCTGCCGGTTGGCCAGCGCGGTTTCCTGATTTTCGTCCGGCGTGGCGAGGAAATCCATTTTCTCGCTCTCGCTGTCGGCTGCGGCGGCGCTGTTTAAGTACACGTCATGCCCCGACATGCGCTGATCCATATCCACCACATCTTCGTTATTGACCTCGAGGATGCGGGCGATGGTGCCAACCTGCTCATCGGTGAGGCCGCGCTCGCCCATGGCGCCGATTTTCTGTTTTATCTTGCGGAGGTTGAAAAAGAGGCGTTTCTGCGCGGCGGAAGAGCCGATTTTGACCATTGACCAGGAGCGCAGCACATATTCCTGAATGGC
>JAGWIM010000091.1 GCA_028873525.1 Pseudomonadota bacterium | reverse complement strand
CGCGCTTCTGGCGCCGGGCGCTGCTCCGGCTCTTGCCGCCGCATCCTCTTACATATGGTATGTATCCGTAGCGGCCGGCGGATTGCTTGGCGGGGTGATTGGAAAGAGGAATATCGAAAAAGCGAATACGGAAGGCAAGGAAGCCAAATCGCCAAGCTTTTTAAACAAAAAATTGTTCATCAGCGGCTGGCTGGGCGCCGTGGCATTCGGCCTTGCCGTGAAAGGCGCAGAATTGATTGCGGGTGTTTCGCTTGAAGCAATGGGGATACCTGCTGGCTTGGCAACCCTGGCCGGCTGGCTGGCCACCGTGGTTGTCGGCGCCTATCTCGGCGGTAAATCCGGCAAGCAGGAAATGGCGCGCGAATATGAGGAAGCCAGGCAGCAGCATATCGTCCGGCAGATCAGCCAGAATGTTTCGCCGGAAGTCGGGCAAGCGGTGGAATACACGATGGCCAATAACAAGGACTGGGGCAAAAAAATGCTGGAAGAAAAACTGCTCGCTACCGGGCAACCCCAGCAGCCGGGGCGCCAATAAACTGCCAGCGATAAGAAAATTTTATAGGAGGCATCCATTAACAACGCCCCAACCCCGCCTTCGGCCGGCATCGCAGCGATGCTATTACATACAGCCGCAGAAGCGAAGCATTGCAGCAGCGCAACGCCTGGATGCGCGACATGGCCGAATATGTCTTTCTGGAAGAATCGAATCAAAACATAGCCCCGCTTTTCGTCGCGCCGTAGCCCAAGGGCGCAGGCGGATAAGGGCGGGGGCCGCAAGTCCGTTTCCGGAGTAGCGCCCGAAGGCGCTTAGATCAAGCCCCCTAAGGGGAACGTTCTTATTATCGGCAATTTGTTATCAGTTGTCAAATACGGCAAAATCATCAATGGTTAATATCATCCCCGCGAAGACGGGGGTCTGCGGCGCAGTAGATTTTATACCGCGCCCATGGCGCTTTGCTGGGTTCCCGCTTTCGCGGGAATGACGGAGTAACGCGGGAATGACGTATTACGCCGCCCGATGTTTCTTCTTCAGCAACGGCTTTAAATATTCCCCGGTGATGCTTTCGCGGTTGCGCGCAACATCTTCCGGTGTGCCGGTAGCGACGATTTTGCCGCCTTTGTCGCCGCCGCCGGGGCCGATGTCGAGTATCCAGTCGGCGGTTTTGATAACATCCAGGTTGTGCTCGATGACCAGCACCGTGTTGCCGCTATCGACCAGCGTGTGCAGGACTTTGAGCAGTTTCCGGATGTCGTCGCTGTGCAGGCCGGTGGTCGGTTCGTCCAGAATATAGAGCGTGCGGCCCGTGGCGCGTTTACTTAGTTCGCGCGCTAACTTAATCCGCTGCGCCTCGCCGCCCGACAGCGTGGTGGCGCTCTGGCCGATGGCGATATAGCCGAGGCCGACCTCCTGCATCGCCAGCAACTTCTCGCGGATGGAGGGCTGCGCAGTAAAGAACGCCGCGCCTTCATCGACCGTCATTTCCAATATATCGGCGATGGATTTGTCCTTGTATTTGATGTCAAGCGTTTCGCGGTTGTAGCGGCGGCCATGGCAGACGTCGCATTTGACATAAACGTCGGGCAGGAAGTGCATCTCGATTTTGATGAGGCCGTCGCCCTGGCAGGCCTCGCAGCGTCCGCCCTTGACGTTGAAGGAAAACCGTCCCGGGTGGTAGCCGCGCGCCTTGGCTTCCGGCAGGGCGGTAAACCAGTCGCGGATGGGCGTGAAGGCGCCGGTGTAGGTGGCGGGGTTGCTGCGCGGCGTGCGGCCAATCGGGGATTGGTCGATCTCGATAATCTTATCGATGCTTTCAAGGCCGGAGATGCTGTCGTGAATGCCGGGAGATTCGCGGCTGCCGTGCAGGCGGCGCGCCACCGATTTATACAGTGTTTCGATGACCAGCGTCGATTTGCCGCCGCCGGAGACGCCGGTGACGCAGGTGAAAGTGGATAGCGGAATCTCGGCGGTAACATTCTTGAGATTATTAGCGCGCGCGCCGGTAATGGTAATTTTTTTCTTCTGGACCGAGCGGCGCTTCTCCGGCACTTCGATGAATTTCGCGCCGCTCAGGTACTGGCCGGTCAGGCTGTTTTTAACTTTCATCACCTGCGCCGCCGTGCCCTCGGCGACGACTTTTCCGCCATGAATGCCGGCGCCAGGACCGATGTCTATCAAATGGTCGGCGGCACGCATGGTTTCCTCGTCATGCTCGACGACGATGACGGTGTTGCCCAGGTCGCGCAGGTGCCGCAGCGTATGCAGCAGCCGCTGGTTGTCGCACTGGTGCAGGCCGATGGAGGGTTCATCGAGCACATAGAGCACGCCGGAAAGACCGGAGCCGATTTGCGATGCGAGCCTGATACGCTGCGCCTCGCCGCCCGATAACGTACCTGATTCGCGCGCCAGCATGAGATAATCGAGACCGACATTGATCAGGAATTGCAGCCGTTCGCAGATTTCCTTGAGAATTTTCTGCGCGATCTGCCGGTGCTGCGCTTTCAGCTTCTTTTCGAGTGCGCCGAACCAGCCGTGCGCCGCGTCGATAGTCAGTTGAGTGACTTCCCCTATATTTTTGCCGCCGACCTTGACGCACAGCGCCTCCGGCTTCAGGCGGAAACCGCCGCACGCCTCGCAGGGATGCTCGTTCTGGTACTTGGCGAATTCCTCGCGCACATTGTCACTGGTCAATTCGCGGTAGCGGCGCTCGAGGTTGGGGATAACGCCCTCAAAGGGCTTGTCCACCGCGAATTGCCGCGCGCCGTCGTGATAGGTCATGCGGATGGATTCATCGCCGGAGCCGTGCAGGATGATGTGCCGGATTTTTTCGGGAAGATCCTTGAACGGCAGGTACATACTGAAGCCATAATGCTTGGCGAGCGACGTCAGCGCGTCCTGGAAGAAGCGCGTGTTGCCCGCCCACGGCATCGACCCCCACGGCGTGATGGCGCGCTCGGCGAGGGATTTATTGCGGTCGGGAATGACCAGCGCTTCGTCGAACATCGCCTGCGAACCAAGGCCGTCGCAGACCGGGCAGGCGCCGTAGGGGCTGTTGAATGAGAAAAGCCGCGGCTCGATTTCCGGCAGGGTGAAGCCGGAGACCGGACAGGCGAATTTGCTGCTCATAAGAAAGTTGGCAGCGGCCAGCGGTCGGCGGTCAGTGGAAGTATCTTGACTGACCGCTGGCAACTGGCCGCTGACCGCTTCTACTTTCACCAAACCATCACTCAAGCCCAGCGCCGTTTCAATCGATTCCGGCAGCCGGTTGCCGAGTGTTTTGGAAACCACCAGCCGGTCGACCACCACTTCGATTTCGTGTTTTTTGTTCTTGTCGAGCGCCGGCAATTCGTCGATTTCAAAAATCTTTCCGTCCATTTTCAGCCGTTGAAAACCTTTCTTTTTCAGCTCGGCGATTTCCTTGCGGTACTCGCCCTTATGGCCGCGCACAATGGGCGAAAGCAAGAGTATCTTGGTGCCTTCCGGCAGCGCCAGAATGCGATCGGCCATCTGTGAAACGGTCTGGCTTTCGATGGGCAGGCCGGTAGCAGGAGAATAGGGGATACCGACACGGGCATAGAGCAGGCGCAGGTAATCGTAGATTTCGGTGACGGTGCCGACCGTCGAGCGCGGGTTGCGCGAGGTGGTTTTCTGGTCGATGGCGATGGCGGGCGAGAGGCCGTCGATGGATTCGACGTCCGGCTTGTCCTGAATGTTGAGGAACTGCCGCGCATAAGACGATAGCGATTCGACATAGCGTCGCTGCCCCTCGGCATAGATGGTGTCGAACGCCAGCGAGGATTTGCCCGAACCGGACGGGCCGGTGATGACGACCAGCTTATTGCGCGGGATGTCGACATCGATATTCTTCAGGTTATGTTCTTTCGCGCCGCGAATGGAGATGAAATCATCAATCATAAATATGGTTATACAGTAATTGGTTAACTATAAAGGCGCGCATTATAATGGATTACGGCGCGTTAGTCACCAAAATGTAACAATGCATGTTTGCTGATAAAGACCGATTTGAACATGGGCGCGCGAGTTTTTGCTGGATTTTTGGTTTTCTAACCTGTATTTAACCAATTCACAACATGATACGCAAAGGGAGAGCATTATGGCCGGCAGCGTTAATAAAGTCATTCTGGTGGGCAATCTGGGCAAGGACCCGGAAATCCGCACGACGCAGGACGGGCGTGAAATCGCCAATTTTTCGCTGGCGACCAGCGAATCCTGGAAGGATAAAACCACCGGCGAGCGCAAGGAAAAAACCGAGTGGCACCGCGTCGTGGTGTTTAACGAAAATCTTGTGCGCGTCATCAAAAATTATCTGAAAAAGGGGGCCAAGGTGTATATCGAAGGCAGCCTGCAGACGCGCAAATGGACCGACCAGTCGGGCGTTGAGAAATACTCCACCGAAGTGGTGCTGCAGAATTTTAACGGAACGCTGACCATGCTCGACGGAAAACGCGACGGCGCGGGAGCAAGCAACAACGAATCCAGCAGTAATTATTCGCAAGCCCCAGCCACGGCCGCTTCCACCGCATCGTCCGCCAGGGAGTTGATTGACGACGAGATTCCATTCTAGCCGTCATCCTGGCGAGACCATTGGTCGGGCGGGGATCTGGTAAATCATATTCAGTCTGTTGTACAAGATCATCGCTTCGGCTTCGCCTCGCGAGGATGACGGAGTCAATCCCTCGGCAACTGCCTGCGTTTCCGGTCCGGGCGGATTTTGCGCTTTTGCGTGAAATCGGTTATGCGCTGTGCAATGTAGTTGCCTGCTACCGCACTGAGATCAGCCTCAACGCCGCGGTAATAATGATCGGCGCCGGCGATTTTTTTATACTCCACTCGCCCGCCGCGCTGCGCGCCCAGGCGTTCGGTTAATTTGGCCACCAATTCCTCCGATACCACATCGTCGCGATCGCCCTGGGTAATCAGCCCGGCGGCAGGGCACGGCGACAGGAACGAAAAATCATAGAGATTGGCCGGCGGCGACACGGCGACGAAACCCTCAATTTCCGGCCGGCGCATCAGCAATTGCAGCGCAATCCAGGCACCAAAGGAAAACCCGGCGATCCAGCAGGTAGGCGCGTCGGGGTTCTGCAATTGCAGCCAATCGAGGGCTGTCGCCGCATCGGTCAGTTCGCCGATGCCATCGTCATATTTGCCCTGTGACTTGCCGACGCCGCGGAAGTTGAACCGCAGCACCGAAAACCCGTTCTGCGCAAAGATATGATACAGATGATAGACGATTTTATTGTTCATCGTGCCGCCGTAGAGCGGGTGCGGATGCAGCACCAGAGCCACCGGCGCACCTTTCTGCTCCCCGGGCTGATAGCGCCCCTCGATACGGCCTTCGGATCCGCTGATGATAATTTCGGGCATGGCTCAGGCTTTACCTTTTATTTAATCAATGTTAGAAGTTGGGTAGTTATAGGGAATTGTGCACACCATGTTCAAGAGAATAGTGAACGATATTGATTCCGTCTTCGCCCGCGACCCGGCGGCGCGTTCGCGGGCTGAAATTTTATTATGCTACCCGGGCGTACATGCGATTCTTTTTTATCGCCTTTCTCACTGGCTCTGGCGGCAGCACTGGAAGCTGTCCGGGCGTTTCATTTCCTATATCGGGCGCTTCGTCACCGGCGTCGATATTCACCCGGCTGCAATTATCGGTGAGCGTTTTTTCATCGATCACGGCATGGGCGTCGTTATCGGCGAAACGGCGACCATCGGCGACGATGTCACGATGTATCACGATGTTACCCTGGGTGGCGTCTCACCCGGCGATGACGCGAAAGGATCGTTGCGCCATCCGCAGATCGGCAATAACGTGATTATCGGCGCCGGCGCGCACTTGCTCGGCCCAATCAAGGTAGGCAACCATGCGCGCATCGGATCCAATGCCGTAGTCGTCAAGGACGTGCCTTCCGGCTCGGTCATGGTAGGCGTTCCGGCGCGGGCGGTATCAGAAAAGGCGACGTCGCTGGCGGCCAAAGACCATCATTTCGAGGCCTACGGCACGCCGAAAGAGGAAGAAGCCGATCCGGTCGAAGTCATGCTCGAAAAACTGCATAACGACATCGCCAACCTCCAGATGCGGGTGAATGAGCTGGAGGCGGAGAATACAACGCTGGCCGACAGCGCAAAGAAGTGGGAAGCAAAATGATTTTAGGCACTAAGGCGCGATACGCTGTCATGGCCATGGTTGAACTGGCCGGACGCGATTCTGCGAAGCCGGTCAACCTGGCTGAATTGGCGCAGGCGCAGGAAATCACCCTGCCGTACCTTGAGCAGATTTTCAGCAAGCTCAGGAAGCAAGGGCTGGTGGTGTCGGCGCGTGGGCCGGGCGGCGGCTATGCGCTGGCGAGAACAGCGTCCGATATTCCTATCTCCGATATTGTGCAGGCGGTGGACGAATCGCTGAAGATGACGCGCTGCGAAGGCCACGGCGAACATGGCTGCATGGCTACCAAAGCGCGTTGTCTGACGCATGATTTGTGGGAGGGCTTAAGCACGCAGATTTATGATTACCTGCATTCCGTGTCGCTGGCGGATGTGCAGCAGAGGCGGGGAATCGGAAATCCGGGGACACAGATGCCCGGGGAAACAAAAAGCTTTTTCCCCGGATCCCCGAGGCCCCGAACCACTGACCGTCATGCCCATCTATCTCGACTATAACGCCACCGCGCCCCTGCGGCCGGAAGCGCTGGCGCGGATGCAGGAAATACTGGCGTTTCCGGCCAACCCGTCATCGGTACATTCGTTTGGCCGCGCCGCGAAAAGGCACCTGGAAGCGGCGCGCAAAACCATCGCCGATGCCATCGGCGCCTGGCCGAACGAAATCGTCTTCACCGCCTCCGGCACTGAGGCCAACGCCATGGCGCTTTCCGGATTCCCGGGGCGGCG